>JBFHEJ010000083.1:0-8825 GCA_041584255.1 Lysobacterales bacterium | reverse complement strand
TTCCATCTGGTCGGTGGCGACCTGCGTACGCTTGGTCACCTCGGCGTACTCTGCCGGTATCTCGATGCGGCGCTCCTGGGCAGGCGTCACGATCTTTTGAACCTGGATCGTGTCGTATTCAGCCGGGATCGTGATTTCGCGCGTCTTGGCCGGCTCGACAATGACTGTCTTCTTGATCGTTTTGTACTCGGCCGGGATCGTGATCTCGCGCGTTGATGCGGGGCGATCCACCACCGTGCGCGAGACCGTCTTGTACTGGGCTGGGATCTCGACCAGACACATCACTTCCCCGGTGTCGGTGGTGCGGCTCTGAACTACGCTGTCGCCAAAGCTGGAGGCCGGGCCGCGTTTCCACTCGGTGCGCGCCGGGCTCACCAGGATCTGTTCCGATACCGTCTTGTAAGTGGCCGGTACTTCCTCAATCCGTGTCGACTCGGGACGAACCATGACGCGTTCTTCGACCGTTTCGTAGCGGGCCGGGATGGTTTCCAGCCGCGCGGAGGCTTCTTTCACCAGCACACGCTCGGAGACCGTCTCATAGCGCGCCGGGACTATCTCCACGCGCTCGCTGGCTTCCCGGACCAGGACTTTGTCGGTGGTCTGACCCCAGGTTGCCGGGATCAGCACGCGGGCATAGCAATGGCCGGGCTTGGCGTTAGGTGGAAACAAGTCGCTGGAGCCGCGTGATGGAGCGGCGGTTTGCTTCTCGGCGAGCTGGCTCTCGGTGGTGCGCAGAGCGCTTTCCTTGGCCTCCAATTCGCGTTCGAGGCTGTCGATACGGGCTTGTTTTTCGACGATTAGCGCCTGCTGACCAGCGTCTTCGACAGGAGCCGGAGAGGCTGAGCCAGACATCCAATTGGGAGTGGCACAGCCGGCCAGGGCCGCGGTGACTGCGGCGACGAGGCAGGTGTTCATAAAGTGGCGATTCATGTGTTTCTCCTTCGCGATATGCGACTCAGTGCGAGACTTTCGGCTTGAGGGATTCGGCCTGGGCTACCCAACGGCTGACCATAACGGCCGACGGCGTCATCCGGACTAGCTTGCGCCGCGAATTGACCTCGGCCATCTTGGCCGCGAGATTCTCTGGGTTGCGGTTACGCAGTTCCTTGACGGTGTCGACGCCTGCTGCCTTGAGCAGCTCGGCGTACTGGCTGGCCACGCCGCTGATGCGGAAAAGGTCCGCCATATTCACGAAGCGCAGCAGTTGTTTCGCGTCGATGCCGGTCTCGGAGGCGAGCGCCTTGCGGCCCATATTGGTGCACCCCGCTTCCAGCAACTTCTCTACCGTGCGGACACCGGCCTTACGCAGGCTCGCACCTGTTTTGGGGCCGATGCCCTCAATGTTTTCGATACTCTGGCTCATGATTTTCTCTCCTGAATCCGATTTAAAAGGTGTTTCGCCTGGCGCGATTTACCCAGTGTAGGAGGGGATCTCGATGGCGAACAATGCTAAAACCTGACGTTTTACAAGCATTAACAATTCGGACCAATCAGGGGGGACGCAGAACTGGCAGGACGATGGGGAAATTGACCCAACAGCTCCGTCATTGGAGGCATGTTTGCAAGAAAGAGGCTGAAATACTGACCGGAAATTTCAGGCCAGGTCTGCGTGACTGGCGACCCCGGCAATTTGATCGAGGAGTTCCTGCACAGCCTCTGCCAAGCCCGGTCGGTTCCCCGAGTCAGCTGCGAACTTTCTCAAGCCTGTGTGCAGCCGCGATGCGGTATGGCTCAATTCGTCCAGTCCATAGCTACCTGCTGATCCGGCAAGGCGATGGATTTCCACGCTTAAGGCCTGGACGTCGGCAGTCTGCCAGCCCTCGCTATGTACTTTTCGCCAAAGGGCGCTTATTCGGGTGCTTTTCTCGGGCAGTGAGGCGAGGTAGCGCTTGGTCAAAGCTACCTGGCGCGCTTGGCCTTCAGGCGACAAAACAGCCATTTATCCCGCCTGCTCCAGCACTTGCTCAATGACTGCACGCAAGCTTTCGGGTCGCACAGGCTTGGCGACCACGGCATGGGCAAGTTCATCAGCTTCGGTCTGGAACGCCCCTCGCTGTCCGGAGCCGGAACACAGGATCCGCTGGCACGCTGGATGCTTGCTTCGCATGTCCCGTAGAAGGTCTGCACCCGAGCCGTCCTCGAGGTGAAAATCTGCAAGAAGCAGGTCAAATCCTTGCTGCTCGATGATCTGCCGCGCCTGATGCAATTCGGAGACGCTGGTCACCCGCATACCCCAGTCGCTCAACAAGACTTCGAACAATGCGCGGATATCCGCGTCATCGTCGACCAGCAATACGCTATGCCCCTCGATCTTCCCGCGTGACGGTCGTGCACTCTGCGCGCCCGTGGATAGCTCGAAGCTGAACCGGCTGCCGCGGCCGACCGTGCTGTCGAGTTCCAGCTTCGCCCCCATAGCCTCCAGCAGCTGCCGGGAGATGGTAAGTCCGAGGCCCGCGCCGGCACCATGTTCGGGATCGAGCCGGGCAAATGGCGCGAAAATTCGTGGCTGATCTTCCACTGCGATGCCCGGACCGGTATCGGCAATCGTGAAGCGTACAGCCTGTCCATCCGACTCGACCGACAGTTGAACACTGCCTTTGCTGGTATAGCGAAACGCATTGCCGATCAGATTAATCAGCACCTGGCGCAGGCGCAGTTCGTCGGTTTCCACCGTTATATCTGTCGCAGGCCTGGAAATGCTCCATTCAAGACCCTTGCCGCTGGCTTGTGTCGAAAACAGACCCTGCATATCGTCAAGTAGCGAAGACAAAGTGACCGGGGCAGGGTTGATGGGCACGCGCCCTTCATCCTGCTGGGCCTGTTGCAGCAGATTCTCCACCAGCGCGAGAAGATGCCAGGAGGCACGCTCAATGGCAGCGGGCGAGGCGGAATCCGGGGCCAGCTGGGCCACCAAGTCGACGTGCCCCATGATGGAAGTGATCGGGGTTCTGAATTCGTGCGACATGGAGGCGATGAAGCGACTTTTCGCCTGGCTGGCGCGTTCCGCCTCTGCACGCTGGATATCGAGCTGGCGGTTCAATTCCGCCTGTTGTTCGAGTAAAAGGCTGATTTCATGAGCTTTTTGTTGCAGTTTTGACTCAATTTCATGGATCTTGCTGACATCCCATAGCACCACCTGGCGGCTACCGTCCTGGGCCAGGACATGAACGTCTGCCATCGTTGATGGGCCGAGGTAAACCATGGGGTATCGCTGGATGCGTGGCTCGGCGGGCGCTAACTGGATAATGGCATCAAGGGCTTCCGGCAGCGGCTGGCCGACCTGCAGACCATCAATGCCCCAGTCGCCGCCCGGATCGTCGAGATGGACCAACCGTCCTGCATCATCCACCGTCAGTAACAGGTAGCGGGCCTTGCGTAAAACCTCCCGGGTGACGAATTCCGAAGTATCCACGGACCGGATCATGTTGCAGCGCTCATCTGCCCGGCCAGAAGAGAGAATGCACGCTCCACGTTGTCTCCCGTAAGGGCACTGGTGATGAAGCATTCAAGCCCCGGAGCCCAGGTTTCCAGCGCGCCTTCTTCCACGCGCCACTCTTCGGTCAGATCTGATTTGTTAACCAACAGGACTGCAGCTGCGCGCGGAGCATTATGCAGCGCCCACTCATGCAGGCCGCGCGCCACCTCCAGGGTTTGTGGGCGCGTGCCGTCGGCCACCAGCAAAATGCCGTGCGCGCCCTGCAGGTACGTTTCCATCCGCGGGGTGACCAGTTCCGATGTCTGGTCCACCGGATCCGCACCCTCGATGTCCCAAACGATCAGCTTGACGGCGCCCTGGGTGGTTTCAACCAGTTTGGTATCGATTTTCACGCCCAGGGTCGTGATGTACCGTTCGTCGAAGACTCCCTCGATGAAGCGCCGAACGAGGCTGGTCTTGCCGGCCGCAAACGCGCCCAGCAGACAGAGCTTGCGGGTAATCAAGGGAACCCCGGCCCTTCGACAAAAACCACGACTTTTCGCTGCGATAGGTCAGCGGGACCAGGGCTCCAGGCGCCAGGCGCAACTGTGATTTCATCCACGTTGAAGCCTGACTCGCGTAACCGGTCCTGTACGGCGCGGGCGCGGTCCAACGCGATCTCGCGATTCCTTTCTGCTGTGCCCACGCCATCGGTGTATCCCTCGAGGCGAATCGCCACTTCAGTCTCCAGGGCCCCAGCAAGACTCTGGAGCTTGTCCAGTCCGGAACCGAGGGGTGCAAGGTTTTCTGGCGATATGCCGGACATTTGGGCGCCCCGCGTGAACGTGATGCTGTAGCCGTTCAATTCGGCAGCCAAGGTTGCCAGTTGCTGCGATAGCGACTCCCTCAAAGGCCCAAAATCCAGCCGCCAGCCCTGTAAACCGTCGAGGTCTGCCGCACGGGAAACCGCCGTCTCAAACCACGCTGGCTCGGCGGTGCCGGAGAGGACCACGCGGTTATCTGCGGTGGCAATGGATACGCTTGCCGGCACATCGAGACTCTGCCGGATCATCGCCTCAACTTCTCTGGAGGACAGGCGCGCCTGGCGGAAATTGACCGATCGAATCACCGGATGGCTCGCCGGCAGATCAGCCAGTATGGCCCGCTGTTCAGCGGTCAATGAGCCCTCGACGTTCAACCGGCTGCCGTCAAGCGCCAGCACGACGGATCCCTCGTCGCCCAGGGCCTGGTGCAGCCGCCGCAGCATCATTTCCTCTTCCAGCGATTGGTAGGGTCGGAACGCCAGTTCGGTGTTCTCCACGTCGATGCCGAGCTCTTCCAGCAGCGTGGCTGGGTCGTCTGCCAGCGGATCCCGCAGGCCGGCGAGATACAGGACGCCGTCTTCGAAATTGAATCCAGTCAGCATATAGCCCGGTTCGGCGCCAAACCGGCTGACGGTGGCGCTTTCCAGTCGATAATCGCGAATACTGTTCCAGCCACCCCAGGCGACGACGGTCACGATCAGGGCGGCCAAACCAATCCAGTACCATTTGAAGTTGCGGCTCGAGGCAGCGCCCACTTCATCGTCCACCTTTTCGCGCAGGACCTCCTGCATCAACGCGATCACGCCGGCGTCGTTTTCCACTTGTTCAGGATGATCGTCGAAGCGGCTGCCATATTGCGCGTGGAGCGTCTCGAGAATTCGCATGAGCTCGATGCGCACGTCTCGAGGCGGTTCGCCAATGATGATGCAGGCCAGCACGGCGTCCGGACCGTTGATCACCCACAGGGTTCGGTCGCCCAGTTCTGCGCTGCGCAGCGGTTCTGTCCGAGGCATGCCCAGTGAGTCCTGGATGAATGCCTGGATGGCGGTCAGCATGGCCGAGACGGCGTTGTCGTCCAGTGCCAGGGATTCGTCCCTGTGCACACCGCACAGCAGCAGGCCCGATTCGCGTTGAATCAGGAAGGCCTCCTGAATGCTGTATTCCATTGTGTGGCGCAGAACCACCTGCGCGAAGGGCACGCCGGTCCGCGCGGCCTCAATTCGCCAGCGCAGGCCCTTGACGGTAAAGCTGTTCTCGAGCGCGACGTTGATGCGCTGCACCAGCGATTTGAGGGCGTCCGCCACTGCCCTGCGAATGGCCGGACCAAGCACGGGAAACAGCGCTTCCGCGAAGGACTCGGTGTCGCGCCTGATCGCGCCGCGTATGATGTCGACGACGGGCTGTTCGAGGTCGGGCTTGGTGACCGGGTCGTCGACCACGCGGTTCATGGCGCCGGGCAGGACTTCCGCCACATCCGCGGTGCGGGACTCCAGGTCGCTGACCCGGCGATCGAGGTTGTGCAGGCGGTTTTTTTCCTCGCCGAAGATCAGGGTGCGCAAGCGCTCGAAATCACCCGTTCTGGATGGCCCGTCGGTATCTTTTGGATTTGTCATTTCATGACCCGGAAGGCCGGATTCGTGGCCTACTTACCGCGCTTGCTCTTTCCCGGATTTAGGCTTTTGGCCAGGGCGGTGAGCAAATCGGAAAGCTCATTGCGTGCCACCTTGTTCGCATCCATCTGATCGGCGCGTTTAGTCTGCTCACGCCCCATTTTGGCCACCGCAGCGGACAGTTCCTTCTGCAAGGCCTTGATGTCCGCCCGAATTTGCTTGAGCTCGGCAGTGAAGCGATCCTCCATTGCCTTCAACTGGTTTTCCGCTTCAACGCGGGTTTGCCCAATGGCCAATTCGACCTTGTTCACAGCCAGCTCGCGGTTGCTGGATTCCTGGCCCAGCAGATCGCCGGCTTCATCCCGGTAATCACCCAGTAGTCGCTCCAGCTCCAGCACGCGCTTTTCCATGGCCTTGCGCAGCGTTTCGGTTTCCTTGGCGAGGCGCTTTTCCACCAGCCCAAAACGCTCGTCGAAGGCGCGAATGTGCCCGCCAAACAGGATTTCGCGAATCTGCTCCACGTTGCCGCCGCTGGTGTCCAGCGGTTCGGCTTCGTTTTGTTTCTCAGTCATCTCTCTGCGCTCCCTCTGAATTCAATTGTTCCAGTCGGTATCCGTAATGATAAACCGACGACAGTTGCCAGCCATTTTCGGGCTGCAGGCCAAGCTTGCTTCGAACCCTGCTCACATGCGTATCCACGGTCCGTGTGCTCACGCGGGCACTGATGTTCCAGACATGTCGCAACAAGTAATCCCTCGACAGGATTTTTGCCACATTATTAAAAAGCACCCACACGAGATCGAACTCGCGCTGCGTGAGCCGCACCTCTGTGCCGTCCTTAATCACCTGACCGAGCTGGCGATCCAGACTGAATTCGCCGACCGTTAGGCGGTCCGGCGGCGCATCCGTAAGACCACCGCGGCGTGCAAGGGCGCCCACCCGGGCGAGCAGTTCGTCGTGCTTGGGAGGCTTGATAACGTAGTCGTCTGCACCGGCCTTCAGGGCTTTTACGATGTGCTTTTCCTCGTTCCTGGCCGTCAAGAAAAGTACCGGAACATTCTCACGCATGTTGGAGCGCACCCATTCGAGCACCTCGTACCCGCTCATCTCAGGGATTATCCAATCCAATAGAATGAGGTCGAATCCTTGCGCCCGGGCCGCGCGAACGAATTCCGGCCCGGTGGAATAGACCAAAACATCATAACCAGCTTCGGTCAGCCAAAGATCGAGCAACTCGGACTGGTCCGGGTCATCTTCCAAAACCCCGAGACTGATCGGGTTCATTACATTCAATTAAATGAAAACACTTTTTGCGAGCCTACCTGACTATTAATCGATAAGTGCCTGCATTTCAACTACTCAGATCAATTATTTCCACCAAATTGTGCGACGTTTGGGTTTAAGAGCGCTATGGATCGGTTGATCCCGCCGGGACAGAAACGGTTGTTGGAACGCGCTCCAAACCGCCAAGGCGCCAACATAAAAGAAAGGGCCGGGCGAATCGCCCGGCCCTTCGTGTGGCGCGATTTTGGGGGCTGTTCTGTACGAACAGACCGCCAAAACAGCTTGCTCATCGCCTAAGGCTTGGTGATTGTCGTCACCTCCGTCGTCAGGCCGCCCTCGAGCGTCACGGTCACCGTGTACGGCCCGGATTCGGCCTTCTTGGCGAAGAAGAAGCCCAGCTTCAGCGCTTCACCCGGGTCAATGGTGCGTTCGGCGGCCGTGCCCACCCAGGGCCCCGTGATGGTTGCCGCCGAGCTGCTCTCCACGATGTTGTAGATCGTCGCGGCGCCGAACTTGACCTCGTTCAGGCTGCCGTTTTCATTATTGGCGTCCGGCCAGCTAAGGACGATCTCGACGATGGTGAGGGGATCCTCACCGGTGTTGTTGAGCAGCACATCCATCTTGCGGCCCTTGACCACCGGCTCATTGCGGATTTCGATCTTGAGCTGGCGTATGACCTGCACCGCGGCGCTTCCGGAGACCGGATCCTCGCCGTTGCTGTCGTCACCGTCGGCCCAGGCGGTGTTGGGCACATCCCAGGGCACCACCACGTCGCCGCAACCCTTGAAGAAGCCGTTCTGGTTGTAGCGCAGGATCGAGTAGGAGGCGATTTGCCAGTTGGTGTCGACCAGTTGGTTCGGCCCACCCGACTGACCCCATCCGTTCGTGAAAGGATCGGAGCACGACAGGTGAATCTCGAAGCCTGGATCGTCACCCGGCGGATCAAAGAAGATCTCGTTCCTGGTGCCGTCGAACGGCAGTACCTCGACCGTGCCGTCCGGGCGGGTCAGGAACAGCGGCCCGTTGTCGGTCGATCCTTCAAGGACGTAGCCGTTGACGAATACAAGACTGAATTCATCGCCTTCCTCGGTGCCGTACTGGGGACCGTCGTCCGGATCGAGGAACTCGGCGGCGCGGTACTGTACCGTCACGGTCGCTGAGCTGTCGGCCGGGATATCGAAGTTGCAGCTCACCGACTGCCCCGCCGAGGCCGCGCACTGCGTGGCCGGCGAAACGTCGAGCACGCTCAGCAGGCCGTCGACGTCGTCGGTGACGAGGACGTCGAGCGCATCGGAAGGCCCGGCATTGCTCACGACGATTTCGAAGTAGCCGATCTTGCCTTGCTCGACCAGGCCGTCTTCCACGCGGTCGCCGTTATCGTCGAAGCGATAGAAGGTCTTGACCACGGACAACTCGATCTCGGTGTCGATCGGGGTCGGCTCGTCATCGCCATTGTTGGTGCCGTCCGGATCCTCGTCCTGGCCGATGATGCTGACGCTGTTGGTCAGGGTGGCGGAGTCCGGCACATTACTGGCGACATGGACTGTGAAGTCGAAAGTCCTGCTGGCGCCGTCTGCAATGTCGGTATCGCTGCTGAAGGTCACCGTGCCACTGCCGTTGTCGACGGTATTGATGTCGGCATCAGCGGGACCGGCGACAAAGCTCATGCCGGCCGGCAGTGATTCGGTCACC
>JBFHEJ010000082.1:0-8859 GCA_041584255.1 Lysobacterales bacterium | reverse complement strand
CCGGAATGCCAGCGTACGTCGTCGAATACGAAGAACTCGGGTTCCGGGCCGAAGAACGCGGTGTCGGCGATGCCGGTAGACTTCAGGTACGCCTCGGCGCGGCGCGCCAACGAACGCGGGTCGCGATCGTAGCCCTGCATCGTGTGCGGCTCGAGCACGTCGCAGGTCACGTTCAAGGTGGCCTCGTCAGTGAACGGATCCAGCACGGCAGAAGCCGGGTCCGGCATCAGTACCATGTCGGACTCGTTGATGCCTTTCCAGCCGGCGATGGACGAGCCGTCGAACATCATGCCGCTCTCGAAGAACTCGGCGTCGGCGCGGTCGGCCGGGATGGTGACGTGTTGCTCTTTACCCCGCGTATCCGTGAACCGTACGTCAACATACTTGACGTTCTGCTCACTGATTTTCTTGAGCACATCCGACACTGACATTTATTCGCTCCTTGGCGGTTGAATGACCTGAGGTCTGGAATGAAGGCATCGCCTGGCGATCTGACGCCGGCAGCGATGGCAACGAATGGGTGCCAACGAGTGTCAGCAGGAAACGTGCCAAAGCCTGCGCGCACCGATTGCGGGCATTCCGTTACGCCCCCGTTGCGCGATTCGCCCCATTATGGGGCTTTTTGAGCGTGAGGCGCACCAATGTCGTGCGTAGCCCGGGTCAAAACAGCCCGGCTTCGCTTCCGGTCGTGGGGGCGGCGTCGGATGTCGCCCGCTCTTGGGGCATGGGAGGCAGGCGGTCGGCGCTGAACCATTCGAACTGCGTGTGAGGCCCGGTCTCCAGGGTCCGCTGGCCTGTCGAACGGTCGATGCGAAGCGACACCAGGCCGTCGGGTACGGGCAGCCGGCTTTCCGGCACGTCCGACAGGGCGCGCGCCATGAAGTCCAGCCAGATGGGCAGGGCGGCGCGCGCGCCGGTTTCGTTCTTTCCAAGCGAGCGGGGTTGGTCGTAGCCGACCCAGACGGTGGTGAGCAGGCTGGGTTGGAAGCCCGCGAACCAGGCGTCGCGGACCTCGTTGGTGGTGCCGGTTTTGCCCGCGAGGTCGGAACGGCCCAGTTGCCGGGCTCGTACGCCGGTGCCATGGTCGATCACGTCGCGCAGCATGGACGCCAGGATATAGGCGTCGGTAGCCGGTATCACCCGTGGCGCGGGGGTCTGCGAGGGATGGTCCATGACGGCGTCGCAGTCCGATTCGCACAGGACAGGCTGTGGGGCCTGCCAGACGGTGTTGCCATCCGCGTCCTGCACCTCGGAGATGAAATACGGGGCAACTCTGTAGCCGCCGTTGGCGATCACGGCGTAGCCGGCGGTCATCTCCAGGGGGGTGAGCGATCCGGTTCCCAGGGCTAGTGACAGGTTGGGGGGTAGGCGCTCGGCAGGAAATCCGAAGCGCAGGCAGTAACGGCGGGCGAAATCCACGCCGATCGATGCCAACAGGCGCACCGATACCAGGTTACGTGACTGCGCCAGCGCCTCGCGCAGCCGCGTCGGGCCGTAGAAGCGCCCGCTGTAGTTTTCCGGTCGCCAGTAGCCGTCGGGGGTGTCAACGGGGTAGGCGACCGGTGCATCGTTGATTATGGAGGCGGCGGTATATCCGCTGGCCAGCGCGGTGGCGTAGATGAATGGCTTGAAGGTCGAGCCGGGTTGGCGCTGGGCTTGTACCGCGCGGTTGAAGCGGCTGCGGGCGAAATCGTAGCCGCCAACCAGGGCAGTGATGGCGCCGCTGGTCGGCCGTAGGGCGACCAAGGCGCCTTCCACTGCGGGTGCCTGTGCCAGTTGCCATCCGGTGGCGGTCGGCGCCAGGTAGACGACATCGCCGGGACTCGCCTGCCAGCGGCGGCCAAACGTGGTGGTATCCACCGCTTCCGGCGCGAGTCGGTGTCCGTTGGGGGCTAGCCAGAACGAGCCGTCGTCAAGGCGCACGGCGGCTTGTAGGTTGCCTGCAGGCGGTATGGCGTCGAGCGCGGCGGCAAGCCGTTCCGGTGAGGCCAGGTCCTGTGCGCTCAGGCGACGCAGCGCCCCGCGAAATCCGTGTCGGCGATCGTACGCATGCAGGCCCCGGCGCAGCGCGTCGTTCGCCGCCCGCTGCTGCGGACCGTCAAGCGTGGTGATGACACGGTACCCGGATGCGTAGACCTGTTCCCCGTATCGCTCGACCATCCAGGCGCGCGCCATTTCTGCCACGTACGAGGCGTCGAGCTCCGGAGTGAAGCCGTTGTGTCCGGCGGTGGTGGGCGCCTGGCGGGCGGCTTCGTGGGTGGGTGTGTCGATGTAGCCGAGCGCGTGCATGCGTCCCAGCACGTAGTTGCGACGCTGCAGTGCGCGCTGTGGGTTGGCCAGCGGGTTGTCACGGGACGGTGCCTTTGGCAGGCCCGCGAGCGTTGCCATTTCCGGCAGGGTCAGTTGCTCGACCGGTCGCCCGTAATACATCTGCGCGGCTGCACCGAATCCGTAGGCACGGTTGCCCAGGAAGATCTTGTTTACGTACAGGCCGAGAATCTGTTCTTTGGTCAGGGCCTGCTCGATACGAACTGCCAGCAGGATTTCGAGCGCTTTGCGCAGGAACGTCTTGTCTTTGGTGAGAAAGAAGTTGCGGGCCACCTGCATGGTGATGGTGCTGCCGCCCTGGCGCAGCTGGCCGGTCCGGGCCAACTGCCAGGCTGCGCGCACCAGGCTCTTTGTGTCGAACCCCGGATGTTCGAAGAAGCGGTCATCCTCGGCGGCGAGAATGGCCTGAACCAAAGGCTGTGGCAGCTGGCCTGCGTCGAGGGGAATGCGTCGCTGGTCGCCGAACTCGGCGATGCGCAGCCCGTCTGCGGAGTACACCTGCAGTGGCAGGGCCAGTTGCGCCTGGCGCAGGTGGTCAACGGTCGGCAGCTGCCGGTCGAGTGCCAGGAACAGTGCGACGGCAATCAGCGCGCCGGCAAACGCCAAGCTCAGCGCGCCGGCCACGCCCGCCAACGCCAGGCGCTTCAGCATGTTGGGCTGCCGAGGCTGGCGATGTCGCACGGAACCGGCGCAGCCGTGTCCCTGGGGTCAGCCCGGTTCGAGCGGAAGTTCGCGCGCCGCCGCCTCAGCGACATGGATGCTCCGGTGGCAAATTGATTGATCCGGTGTAAGGTTAGCCAGCGCCGGGCGATCGTCGAACCGGCGTGCGCGGGCGTCGAGGGTTGACACAGAACCCACACTATGAAGCCTGCCACTACGACGACGTGCGTTAAAGACGTTGTGATATAAAGCCTCAAGCCTTATAACCCAAGACTGACGATACGCAGGCAGTGACTAACCGGTGGGATGGGTAGGCGAAAGCCGAGTAATGGTCGGGGAATCACTTGATTCAAAACATTTTTAAGCAGCAAGTCCCGCCTCTGGCGGGGCTCGATATTAGCACGACGGCAGTACGCCTCCTGGCGCTGGATGTCACCTCCAAGGGGTATCGGATTCAGTCCTGTGCCCAGGTCCGTTTGGCGCCCGGTGCCGTCTCCGAAGGCTCGGTGGCAGACCCTGAGGCGGTGGCGCAGGCGGTCAGTGATGTCGTGCGGCGCAGCGGCAGCAAACGTCGCAACGTGGCGCTGGCGGTTCCGGGCGCGCAGATCATCAGTCGTCAGATCGGCATGCCGATCGAGTTCACCGACGCGGACATCGAGCAGCAGATCACGCTCGAGTCGGACCAGTACATCCCGTATCCACTGAACGACGTGTATTTCGATTTTGTCGTGGTGGGGCCCAATGCCCGCAACCCGCAGACATCGGACGTGTTGCTCATTGTGGCCAGAAACGAGGTTGTCGACCGCCGCCTGGAAGCGCTCGTTCCGGCGGGGCTCTCGGCGTCCGTGGCGGACGTCGAGGCCTATGCGTTGGAATCGGCGTTCCCGTTGCTTGCACCGCATATGCCGGACACGGCCCGCCAGGGCATCACGGCAATGGTTGATGTCGGGGCCACCACGACCACACTCAACGTACTGCACCAAGGGGTGACGGTATTCACCCGCGAGCAGTTGTTCGGTGGCGAGCAATTGCTCCAGCAGATCCAGGAGCGTTACGGGCTGGCGTATCCGGAAGCCAGTACCGCACTGCGTGATGGCGCGTTACCCGAAGGCTGGCGCAGTGAAGTAGTGGAGCCGTTTCTCGATTCGCTGGCCAATCAGGTGGGGCGTCTGCTACAGGTGTTTTTCTCTGCCACGGGGCAGTCATCTATCGACCATGTGGTGCTCAGTGGAGGGTGCGCAGGATTGCCAGGCGTGGCGAATGTGGTGGGCGAATACGTTGGCCTGGACACACGCGTCGGCAACCCGTTTGAGGGGGTCGATTTTGCTCCGGGTATCGATGCCTCGCGGTTGCGGGGGAATGGGCACTCGTGGATGATGGCCGCGGGCCTGGCGATGCGGAGCACGACTGATGTCTCGCGTTAATCTGTTGCCATGGCGGCGTCTGCGACGCCAGCGGCGCCAAAACGAATTTATCGCCATCGCCGGTGCGGCGGCGGTGGCCGCCGTGCTGGTGGTGGCGGCGTGGGAGTTATTGGCGACCATGGTCGTCAATAACCAGGAAGACCGAAACAACGTGTTGCGGGCGGAGATTGCCGAACTCGACATCAAGATTCGGGAAATTCGGGACATCCAGGCGAAAAAGGCCAAGTTGCAGGCCCGGATGGACGTGATTCAGGAACTGCAGGTCAAGCGGCCTGCGTCAGTGAAGTTGTTCGATGCGCTTGCTCGTAGCACGCCGGAAGGGGCGTTCCTGACCAATTTTTCCCAGCGGGATACCACGCTCAGCCTTAGGGGGTGGGCGCAGTCCAACGCGCGGGTGTCGACCTACATGAATCAGCTCGACGCGTCCGACCAGTTCGACCCGTCGCAATTGTTGGTGGTCAGGGCTGGTGAGTATCGGGGTATTCACGCCAGTCAGTTCGATCTTCGGGTGCCTCAGCACATTGCCAAGAATGAGTCCGAACAATGACGCTGGATGATCTGCGCAAAATCGACCTGCAGGACCTGCGCAACATCGACCTGCGTTCGGCGGGCGACTGGCCGCCAGTCGGCAAGGCGGTGGCTTTGGCACTGCTGGCGGTGGTTATTGTCTGGGCCGGCTATTACTTCGTAATTAGCAAGACGCTTGACGATCTTGCGAGCCGGCGGCAGGACGAGCAGCAGTTACGGCAACAGTTTGTCGTCAAGTACCGGCAGGCCGTCAACCTTGATGCTTACCGAGAACAGTTGGCTCAGCTCAGGGAAAGCTTTGAGGCGATGCGCCGGCAGCTGCCGGACAGCAACGAGATTGCCAGTTTGCTGGTCGAGATCACGCAAGCCGGGTTGGGGCGTGGGTTGGAATTCGAACTGTTCCAGCCTAGCGATCCAAAGCCTTCTGGTTTCTACGCGGAGATTCCGATCAATATTGAGGTCTCGGGCACTTACCATCAATTGGGTGAGTTTGTCAGTGACGTGGCGGCTTTCCCGCGCATTGTGACTTTGCACAATCTCAGCATGACGCCCGTGGGCGCAGACAGTGATCTGTTGATCATGCGAGGCATGGCGAAGACCTACCAATATCAGGAAGAGGACGAGCTTTGAGCATCGTTCGTATCGCACTGGCAAGCTTGGCCTGCCTGGCAGCGGCGGGCTGTGGGCGCGATCACGCGGACTTGCACGAGTGGATGGATCAGATCCGTTCCGAAGAGAAGGTGTCCATCGACCCGTTGCCCGTGCTGAAGCCTTACGAAAAGTTCGTTTACGAGCCAGCTGGGCTCAAGAGCCCCTTTTTGGACACTCTTGAGGAGCAGCGTGTCGAAGGGCTTGCGGATGCGGGCGCCGGGGGTGTTCGTCCGGATCTGAACCGGCGCAAGGAGGCGCTTGAAGCATATCCGCTCGACGCATTGCGCATGGTCGGCACGCTCAGTCGCGGTGGCAATACCTGGGCGTTGATCCAGGCGCCGGATCAAACAATCAGCCGCATTGGGATTGGCAATTATCTTGGTGAAAACTACGGCCGCGTGACGCAGATCGAGTCGAACGCCGTGCAGCTGACGGAGCTCATTTCGAATGGCACGGGCGGATGGATTGAGCGGCAGGCAGCAATCGCCATCGTGGAGCAGCAGTAGCGTGACGATGGTCAGGGAGATTTTCAGAATGAAACGTCGTCAGCGGATCTCGCAAGCGCAGGTCAGGAAGTGGCTCACCGTGGCGGTTCCCGCCATGTTTGCAAGTATGTGTTTGCAAGCGGCCACGTTGACCAACATCGTGCACGCGCCGACGCCGAGCGGTGGACTGCAGCTGCAGCTTCAGGCGGATGCGGATCTGTCGCCTGGCAAGGCGTTCATGATCAACGATCCTCCTCGCCTGGTGGTTGATCTTGCCGCGACCGACAGTGGCCTGGCCCAGCGCACCCAGCCGATCAACGCCGGCCCTGCTCAGAGCGTGTCGGTGGTGCCGGCGGAAGGCCGCACCCGGGTCGTGGTGAATCTGACTCAGCCGGTGCGCTGGTCGGTAAACACGAGCGGGAAGACGATGTTTGTGACCTTGGACGCGCCGGTGGTCGGCAAGGTCGAGACCGCGAGTGTCGGTGCGGGTGCCGCCGGCGGGCGGTCGATCAGCGACATCGACTTCCGGCGCGGTGAGCAGGGCGAAGGGCGCGTGATCGTCGACCTGACGTCGGCCGATGTGCAGATCGATACCCGCCCGCAGGGTGGGCGTTTGGTGGTGGAGTTCAAGGGCGCTGCGCTGCCGGCCAGCCTCAGCCGTCGGCTGGATGTCACCGACTTTGCCACCCCCGTCACCAAGATCGAGACCCGCCAGTACTCCGGAGGCGTGCGGATGGAGGTGGCGACGTCAGGGCAGTTCGAGCACCTGGCGTATCAGGCCAACGGCCAGTACACGCTCGAGGTGTCGCCGGTCAAGGATGATCCAGCCGCGCTTCGCAACGTCAAGAAGGTGTACACCGGTGAACCGATCTCTCTGAACTTCCAGAGCATCGAGGTGCGCGCCGTGTTGCAGCTGCTGGCCGACTTCACGGGCAAGAACCTGGTGGCGTCGGATACCGTCAACGGCAACATTACGCTGCGGCTTCAGAATGTGCCATGGGACCAGGCACTCGACATCATTCTGACCACCAAAGGCCTCGGCAAGCGCGAGGATGGGAATGTCATGTGGGTGGCGCCGGCAGAGGAAATCGCCGCGCGGGAGCAGGCGGAGTCCGAAGCGCGTGCCCGGCTCGACGAACTGGCGCCGCTGTATACCGAGTTCATGCCGGTCAACTTCGCCAAGGCGGCCGATGTGGCGGACTTGTTGCGCAGTGATGAGCGCAAGGTTCTGACGGACCGTGGCAATGTCACGGTGGATGAACGCACGAACACGCTGATCGTCAACGACACCGAGCGCAAGCTGGCGGAGATTCGCGAGCTCATGAAGGTGTTGGATGTCCCGGTGCGCCAGGTGTTGATCGAGTCGCGGATAGTCAATGCCAGCACGAACTTCAGTAAGAACCTGGGGGTCCGGTTTGGTGTGAGTGCAGAGGAAAACAACGGCAATCGCAATTACGCGGTTTCGGGCAGCCTCAATGGCACGACACAGTTGACCAATAACGAAACACTTCAGTTCGACGACAGGCTGAACGTCAACCTGCCGGCGCAGCGTATTCAGGGCGTGCCGTTCAACCCGGTGTCATTGGGTCTGGCGATTGCCAAGTTGCCCTTCGGTCGCTTGCTGGAACTCGAGTTGTCCGCTCTGCAGGCCGAGGGCGAGGGCGAGATTATCTCGAATCCGCGTGTTGTGACTTCCAACCAGAAGGAAGCGGTCATTTCTCAGGGCACCGAGTTTCCGTACCAGGAGGCATCGGCCAGTGGAGCGACCAACACCGAGTTCAAGGAAGCCGTGCTTCAGCTGAAGGTGACGCCGCAAATCACCCCGGATGACCACATCATCATGGACATCGAGGTCAACAAGGACGCGCTGAATACAACGGCGACCAACAATAACGGCGAGCCGGCGATCGACACCCAGCAGGTTAGGTCACAGGTGCTCGTGAACGATGGTGAGACGCTGGTGATCGGTGGTATCTACGAGCAGACCACGGTCAACAACGTGGTCCGGACGCCATTCTTCGGGGATCTGCCGTACGTGGGGCGCCTGTTCCGCAATCGGAGCGGTACCAACGAGAAGAAAGAGCTGTTGATCTTCGTGACGCCTAAAATCGTCCGCGAGGAGCTGGCCTCGACAATGCCGTGATCGGGCGGGCCTATCATGGCCATTCGTAACGTGTTTCTTGTCGGCCCGATGGGGGCCGGCAAGACAACGGTGGGTCGCCGCCTGGCTCAAAGCCTGGGGTGGGACTTCCTGGACAGCGATGAGGAGGTCGAGCGCCGTACCGGCACGCGGATCTCGATCATCTTCGAGATCGAGGGCGAGTCGGGCTTCCGGCAGCGGGAGCACAAGGCGTTGCTGGATCTGTCGGCCAGGCCAGGCGCGGTGATCGCAACCGGGGGCGGTGCGGTATTGCTTCCGGAGAATCGCGAGCTGCTGCGCCGGCACGGTATTGTCGTGTACCTGCGTACATCGGTTGCGGAGCAGCTGCGACGTACGCGCGGGTCGGCCCATAGGCCGCTGTTGAACGAGGGTGATCCAGAGCAGCGCTTGCGCGAGTTGGCCCGTGTGCGCGAGCCCCTGTACGAGGCCGTGGCGGATATCATTGTCGACTCGCCCGGTCGCAAGGTGGCGGCCACGGTAAAAGACGTTCTGGATCGTTTGGCGGATGAAAACATTACAGCTCGATCTGGGTGATCGAGGCTATCCCATCTACATCGGCAGCGATTTGCTCGATTGCGGAGCCTTGTATGCAAAGCATGTCCGTGGCCGGCAGGTTGTTCTT
>JBFHEJ010000081.1:0-8869 GCA_041584255.1 Lysobacterales bacterium | reverse complement strand
CTCCTGTTCCTGCTGGGCCTGAACCTGACCCCGCAGAAACTGCGCCTGCTGTTCAAGCAGACGCTGCTGGTCACCTTTGTCAGTGCTGCAGTGTTTTTTGCAGCCGGCTGGGGGGTTGCCCGGCTGTTCGGCTTCTCTCCCTTCGAAAGCCTGCTGGTCGGCGCCGCAGCTATGTTTTCCAGCACCATTGTCGGTATCAAGCTCCTGCCGACCACGGTGCTTCATCACCGCCACATGGGCGAGGTCATGATCAGTATTCTGCTGTTGCAGGATCTGATCGCCATCATCGTCATGCTGCTGGTGCAGAGTCCGAACGCCGCGGGGATCGGCCTGCTGGAAATCGTCTGGCTGGTGGGTGCCCTTCCCTTATTGATCGCTGTGGCTTTCCTGCTGGAACGCTTCGCGTTACTGCCGCTGTTTCGACGCTTCGACCGCGTCATCGAGTACGTTTTCCTGCTCACCCTGGCCTGGTGTTTGGGCATCGCGGAGTTGGCCGAAGCCATGGGGCTTTCCTATGAGATCGGGGCCTTTATCGCGGGAATCGCAATCGCCACCAGTCCAATCGCCCTGTACATCGCCGAGAGCCTGAAGCCCCTGCGGGACTTCTTCCTGGTCATGTTTTTCTTCGCCATCGGCGCCAGCCTCAACCTGGAAGTGGCGAGCGCCGTCGTTGTGCCCGCCCTGGTCCTGGCCGCCGTCATGCTGCTGATCAAGCCGGTCGTTTTTCGCGGGCTGTTGGGGAGCGTGGCAGAATCACCGAAACTCGCATGGGAATCGGGCTTCCGGCTCGGCCAGATGAGTGAGTTCTCCCTCCTGATCACCTTCATCGCGCTCGAGGCCGCGCGTATCAGCAGCCAGGCGGTGTATATGATTCAGCTCGCAACGCTGATCACTTTCGTCGTGTCATCCAGCCTGGTGGTGTTGCGATTCCCGACGCCGGTTGCGGCCAACGAAAAACTCCGCCGGGATTGAGCACGGAAAGCGGGCTCAAACGAAGCTAATCCCAATAGGGCTTGGCACCCAGCAACATTTCCACCGTGCCGTCGGCCATCAGCATGGCGCGCTCGATCTTGAAAACGGTGAGCAGTTCCGACAGTTCAGCCTGCGGATGCGGCATGTACTGAATGTCGGGTATCCGGCCTTTTTTAAGCTTGAACTCGGAAGCCCCGACGATGGCGTATTCGGCCCGCTCACTTGCCGTCAGGACACTGTGGACGCCGAAGGCGTGCGCTCTCGTTTGCTTGTGGATGTGGGGCTCGAGGACACCGCACAGCGCGCGTATGGCGGGACCTGTCAGGTATTGCATGATGTCCCAGAAAAGGCACAGGTCGAACGTGGCGCCTTTGGGAATATCGAGTGCTTTTCGAAACGCCACCGCCAGTTGCGCCTCTGTGGACTTCGATTGGTTCTGAAGCAGTTCGGTGGCCGAGTAAAGATCGGCAAACTTCAGCCGGCACTTGTAGCGCGAGAAGAAATCCACCGTCTCGGACTGTGCGCGCCCGATCTCAAGTACCTTCAGTCGTTCACGAGAATCCAGGCTGCGCAACAGCTCGGGAAACAGCCGGGCACTTTTATTGCCGGGCGCAGCCGTACCTGGCACCCGGCCCTGATGGGCAGACCTGGCTGCTTGAATCCCGCTGTCCGCGCTTGCCGAATCCACGCCGTCGCTACTCGCCCCTTTGCGCGGCTGGGCTCAACTGCTCTTCGAGGAAAAGGCGCCGTCCTTTTCGCCTTCGAGCTTCATCGGCTGAGTTGCGCCCAACGTCTTGCCGTTGGTTTTCTTCTGGGCAGTGGTGTCGCGCTCCGTGGCGAGTTCACCGGGGTCCATGTCGATACTGCCCTTGAAGATTGCGCCGTCCTCAAGCGTTACGCGGGGCGCCTTGATGTTGCCCCGCACATTGCCGGACCGGGTAATGACCACCTTCTCCTGGCCGGTAATGTCGCCATCGACGTTGCCGTCGATACTGACGACCCTGGCGGACACGTCGGCCTTGACTTTACCTGACTGGCCGATCGAGACCTCGTTGGCGTCAAGCTTGATGCTGCCGTCGACTTTGCCTTCGATCACCAGATTTTCGTCGCCGGTGATGTCGCCGTTGACCTGAATACCGGACCCGATTACAGCCGCCCGTTTCGACTGCGGGCTGGTTGAATCTTTGGCCGGACCAGTGCTTCCATGCACGCTTTCCTGCAAGCTCCCCTTGGCCTCGTTCTGGCTCTGCTTGCTGTTACGCTGTTTATCAAACATCGCTAATTCCATTTGCATTTTCGATGGGGGGCTGATCATCCTATCAATTTGGTGGCGGGGCCACCAGTAGCTTGATGACTGACCGCCTCCGCGGACGCTCAGCCTTCGGGCTGCTCGGTCTCGAACGGAATCCGGATGTGAATGGTCAAACCGTGCGGGTCGGTGCGGCTGAGCCGGAAGGAGTGCCGGTTGCCATATAGCTCAACGAGCCGTTCGCGGGTATTGCGAAGGCCAACGCCATTGGATGGTGGGGGCTCGCCGTCGACAAGCTCCAGGCCGGGCCCGTCGTCGCTCAATTCGATCAGGAGATCGCCGGCGAATACCTTGGCGGCGATCCGCAAATGACCTCCGCCTTCTGACTGCACGATGCCGTACTTGATGGCGTTCTCCACCAGCGGCTGCAGCAAGAGACTGGGAATGAGCGCGCGCTTCGAATCATCCGAAACGTCGAGTTCAAGACTCAGACGCTCCTCGAACCGGACCTTTTCGATGTCGAGATAGAGCTGCAAAGCCTCGAGCTCCTGGCGCAGGGTGATCTTCTGCATGGGATCGTTGTCCAGCGAATAGCGCAGAAAACTGGACATCTTGGTCACCATGCGATTGGCCAACTCGGTCTGCTGCTCGAGAATCAGCGTCGAAATGGCGTTCAGCGTATTGAACAGGAAATGCGGATTCAGCTGGTAGCGCAACATCTTGAGCTGCGCTTCGTGCGCCATCGCGGCCGACTTCAGTGCGCTTTCACGCATCTCGCGGAATAGCCGCGCGTACTTGATCCCGAAGTACAGGGTGCTCCAGGCCAGCATGACCGAGAGACTGCTGGTGAAACTATCCGCGAAAGAAACCCGTTCGTAGAGTTCGGCGACCTCGCCCATTTTCTCCAGCCAGTCGCTGATGTCCTTGCGTGACTCAATCCAGCGCGTGTAGATCTCCGCGCGAATCTGAATCCAGATCCAGCCGGCCGCCAGGCTGCCGGCGACGAAAGCCAGTGCCCGCACCCACACCGGCCTGGCCCAGACACGCAGATAGACGAAGCGCAGCACCAGCGAGATGACCATGCCAATGACCGTGATCAAGGCGACGTAAGCGAAGTACTGCGGAATCACATCGTCCAGCAGCCACTGGGTATAGGCCCACTTGAACAGCCCCCAGGCAGCCCAGCCGCCCAGCTGGAGGGTCCAGAACAGGCGCCGCTGATTGGCTATGAAGTCACGGACATTCATCAGGAGAATCTTACCGCCTAAGCGTGCGCGGGCGTGGGCAGTTCATCCCTTGCCCCGCATCGCTGGTCTCATCGCTGGCCATTTATGGGCCGGCGTGTTGCCGGCGAGCAGCCCACAGCCCGCTGCGCGCAGCTTCGCCGGATTCCATCGAAAAAACTAGGGCTTACGGAATTTCAGCGTCATCCGGTTGGATTCGCCAATCGCCTCCATGGCTGCCTGCAATTCGGGATTTTCCCGGCTGGTGGCCAGGGTCGGCGGCAACCGCCAGACGATGTCGTCGGCTGTCGGCTGGTCCTTGGGATTCTGGTTGACCTCGCTTTCCGCCACGAACTCGAAACCGGCGGCTTTGATTCGCTCGATGAGGGCGTCCTTTTTCAGATAACCGGCACTGCCATCCGCCCAGTCATCCGGGTTGCCGGCAGGCGCCTCATGCTGCACCACGCCGAGGATTCCACCCGTTTTGAGGACATTGTGAATATCGCGCAGGGCGTGGGTCATGTATTCACCCTCCGCCTCGAACCGGTTGAGGTTGTGGAAAGCGCGGATCATCAGCACCGCGTCGGCGGTTCCTTCGAGGTCCTCCGGCATCGAGCCGAAGACAAACGCCGAGACTTCCGCCCCGTCTTCACCGCGCCATTCCTGTGCGCCCGCAGGCCAATCCGTGTCCCAGGTCTTGAACTCGTCAATTCTTTCCTGGCTGAAAAATCCGAAGAGCGGCCACATGGATTGCGCATAATTCGCGCCAATCAGATAACCGTCCTTGCCCAGGTAGGGGATCAGGAGCTTGGAATACCAGCCGGCGCCAGGCAGGCCTTCGACGACGGTCATGCCCGGCTCGATCCCGAAAAACGTCAAGGTCTCCTTCGGGTGGCGCCATTCATACCGCGCCTGGACCTCGTCCGGCTGGGCGGCCAGGACGGCGTCGAGTTCGTGGGTGGAATCGCCGGCAACCGCTACGCTGCAAATCGCCAGCAGCGACACGGCGAAGACCGCACCAACCCTTCCCAGTTGAAAACCAATCATTGCTGTTCTCCTTGATCGCGGTAAAACGCTTGGGCTGCACATTATCTGCACCACCCGAGCACTGTTCAATGCGCCGCCAGGCAGACTGTCGCAGCCCTCCTCTCCTATCGTCGCAGGATGGCCCACCAGCGCGCAATGTTCAGCAGGCTCATCAGTGAAGCCGAAACATAGGTCAGGGCCGCGGCGCGAAGCAGTTTGCGCGCATGCGGCGCATCGTCACGATAGAGCAGGCCGTGTTCCTCCAGCATCGGCAGCGCACGCCGGAAACTGGCGTCGAACTCGGTCGGCAGGGTAATGAGGTGAATGACCACCCCGGAGGCCAGCGCGAGGAACCCTCCAGCGACGGTCAGGAGCCCGGTCAGCGGGTGGCGCGTGATGATGAGTATGAGGGGTGTCGCCATGAGGATCCCGGCCCCGATCTTCTCCACCGGCCCCAGCCATCGAACGAGGCGCGTGCGCCACTTTAGCGGTGCGAATCCGGTAGCATCCTGGACGGCGTGTCCGACCTCGTGCGCGGCGATGGTGACCGCCGCCAGCGAACGCCTTTCCAGGTGGTCAGGCATCAACCTGACCGCGCGGTCAATCGGGTCGTAATGGTCGCCGCCCGTGCTGGTCTCCACGGACACATCCTGCAGGCCATTGGCTTCCAGCAGATTGCGGGCCACTTCTGCGCCCGTTTGTTCGTAACGATCCTCCGGTTTTGCGTAACGGCGCATGACCGCCTTGACCCAGATGCCCGGCCCGATCAGCAGGGCCAGGATCACGACGACGATGATGATCAGGTGCATCGGCGTTCTGGGCACGCAAAACGGTATCGGGATGTCACGGTTCCCCCGCCATCAGCGCCTCGATTTCATCATCGATGCCGGTAAGTTGCCAGCGCAGCATGGATACGGGGATCACGCCGGCGTCATTGATTTCACTGAAAAAATCATACAGCGAGTACATACCCCCCTCGCTCTCGACCTGGCGGCTGCGCTCCGCCAGCAGGCGCTCGATCAGGTACTTGCCCGTGATGTAGCTGGTGCCGTAGCCGGGTTGCCGCAGGTAGAGCTGCTGTTCAAAGCCCAGCAGGTCGAGGTCTTCGCGCATCCAGCCTCGAGGTGTCCAGGCGACGTGAAAGTCGCGCGCCTCTTTCATGGTGAAGATGTTCGCCTGCGCATAGAGCGACGCCAGCCCGCGCGCCGCGCGCTGGGCCAGCATGATGTACACGATTTCGCGTGCCCGCGGATTATCGTCATACAGCCCGGCGTGCATCATCATTTCCTCCATGCCGGTCGCCAGGCCTTCGGCACGGCTGTCAAAAATGTTGTAAAGCAGGGGTCCCCGGCGAACCGGGCTGAGGTTCGGCTCGGATTCCATGCGCGCCAGGTCCCACCAGTGGTAGAAATGCGTCCACAGGGTGATGGGCTCGAAATGTACCGCCGTCCAGAAAAAATTGCGGCGCTCCACCGGAACGAACTGCCCCGTGCGGGCGCGCAGGGCAGCATCCATGTAGTCACGCATCGGCAGCACCTGGTTGTCTTCGAGAAACGCCAGGTACTTGCGCACCGACTGGTCCACGCGCGCCTCGTATTCCTCGGCGCTGGCGATGGCCACCATGGGCGGCAGGTTGCGATTACGCTGCTCTTCCAGCCTCAGGAAAGCGTGGGCGCGGTCCAGTTCACGCCGCAGCACGGTGACCTCTTCATCCCAGGTCATGGGCACGAGATGCACGTGTCGCAAGTACCAGCTGTAGTTCTCGGCGCCGACGCCTGATGGGCCGGTTTTCGACGGCGCCTGTTCGGTCAGCCAGGACTGGAACTGCCGGGTCGCGACGATGGCGTTTGCCAGCGCTTCCGCCAGTTCAGGTGAAGCATTGTCGAGGCCTTCGCGGTAGGACTCGAGAGCCTCGGACTGGTCCTCCACCGAGCCGATTCCAGCCACCCAGAGATCGCGTGCGTTGCCGGTGAGATTCACCTGCGCCTGCCTCAGAAGCGGGGGCACGGTACGCAAGTCGGCGGCCAGGCGCTGTTCGCTGTCTTGGTTCAGCGGCGGCGGATACATCCATAACTCGACCAGGGCGTGCGGTGTCGGACCCTCGTGGGCCGGTGTGTCGCTCTGGTAAGTCCACACCGAGGCGTAGAATGCCGGGTCCCGCTCCCAGGGTTTCAGCACCCGGATGTTGAAGTCCATGCCGTTCATCTCGGCGCGCACCAGGTGCCAGTCGACCTGTTGCGCAACGGGCCAGGCGCCGGGGTCGATGGCAAGAAGCCTTTGTTGAAGCTTTTTCAGCGACTCGTGACGCGCGGCTGTGGTGCCGGCGGTGTAATCCGGCGCGCCATCCAGCGACGGTGGCGTCTCGAAAGCCCGCCATTCGTCGAACAGGACCAGCAGTTCCTGGTAGCCGGGGGGCGAGGTTGTGCTCTCCGCCTGCTCGCAGCCGACCGCGCACAATAACCAGACCAGGAGCAAAGCCAGAAACCTGCCGCCACCTTTGCGGTCAGTAATGCATGTAACCATCGGGGACTCCGCAAGCGCGCTATTCGTTATATCCTGACGCTTCGGGTGTCCGTCGGCAACCGGCCCGTATGGAACAGAACCTGACAACGAATACAGCAATCATGATGAACATCAGACAATCTTTCTTGGCCTTCGTTTTCTTCGTGACCTGGCTCGCCCCAGCATGGGTTGAAGGCGAGGAGCTGGTGGCAGAATTTCGCGGTGACCGGCCGATGCAGACCGAGGAATTCGCAGTGGAAGCGCCATGGATTCTTGACTGGCGTGTGACGGGCGAACTCGCGGGCGACATGGCCGTGGATGTGTCCCTGGTCAGGGCCGAATTCAATATCCACGAGGGCAATGTGCTCAAGACCAAGCATCCCGGTAACGGCGTGCGTTTATTCAGGGAGGAAGGACGCTTCCTGTTCCGCGTCGATTCGACCTTCGCCAGCTGGTGGCTGCGGGTGTATGAGCTGACCGAAGAGGAAGCCAAGCTCTACACGCCCAAGGATCAGTCACCGCTGGATTACTGACCGCTCCGTTCGTGCCATCAGCAAGCCTGCTCATCGCCGACCTGGGGGGGACCCGGGCCAGATTCGCCCAGGCCCGTTCCGACGGGCCGGGCTACGACGCCGAGATGGAGCTGAATTGCGCCGATTATGCGTCGCCCGAGGACGCCATAGACGCCTACCTGGAGATGAGCGAGGCGGCGGCGCCTGCAGCCCTCTGCCTGGCCGTCGCTGCGCCGATTCTCGGGCCAGGCATCCGCTTCCTCAACCGCGACTGGAGCCTCGACACGGCCGGCCTGCAGCGGCGCTTTCCGGGCGCCCGCATCACCCTGGTCAACGATTTTCAGGCTGTGGCCTGGGCCCTGCCGGTGCTCGGCCCACGCGACATCGAGCCGATTGGCGATCCGCCGCCCTTCACTCTCGACGAGGGTGACTTCACGCTCGGGATCGTCGGGCCGGGCACGGGACTAGGCACCAGCGCATTGATACGGCGCGACGGCAGGCTCCACGCCCTGTCCGGCGAGGGCGGCCACGTCGGCTTCGCACCCGAAACCGAATTACAATTGGAAGTCCTCACGGTGCTGCGGCAGCGCTTCGAGCGAGTGTCGGACGAGCGGCTACTGAGTGGGCCCGGAATAGAGAACATCCACCGCGCCTTGCTGCAAATCCACGGACAGCCCCAGGAAGAGCGCAGCGCCGCCGAGATATTCGCGGCAGCCGACGAGGAAGAAGCTGCCAGCCAGGCCCGCAACCTGTTTTTTGAGATTCTGGGACAGGTCGCGGGCAACCTCGCGCTGGCCCTCGGTGCGCTGCAGGGAATCTACATCGCCGGCGGCATCGTCGGGCGCCATTCCCAGCAACTCACCGCCGGGCCATTCCGCGCTGCTTTCGAAAACAAAGGCCGCCACCGTTCGATGATGGAACGCATCCCGACCGTGCTCGTCAGGCACCCGCAGCCCGGCCTGCTGGGGGCGGGCTTCCTGGCGCGGCGGAGTATGGCTGGTTGACCACAGAAAAGGCCGCCAGACTGCCGGCCGCCTGGCCCGAAAAACGACAGGCTGGCGCGTGCCTTCACTTCACGTCCCTGCCGTCGCCGCATGGAATCGGCGACATCGCCGACTCCGCCACCGCCTTCATTGACCAGATGACGGAAATGGGCCTCGGCGTCTGGCAATTCTTGCCGACAGGACCGACAGCCTACGGTGACTCGCCCTATCAGCCACTGTCCGCTTTTGCCGGAAACGAAATGCTGATCGGCCTCGATCCGCTCCGTCGCGACGGCCTGCTGAGCAAGACTGAGGTCCGGCCGCTGAAGCGCCTGACGCGACGCAAGGTCGACTATGGCGCGGTCATTCCGCGTAAGAGGGTGCTGCTGGATCGGGTGGCCG
>JBFHEJ010000080.1:0-8965 GCA_041584255.1 Lysobacterales bacterium | reverse complement strand
GCCGGGACGCGGAAACACCTCTGCTGGCGGACTTGCGCAACGTCGTTGCCGGTGATCCCAGCCCGGACGGCAAGGGAGAATTGCGACTGGCGCGTGGCATCGAAGTCGGTCATATCTTCCAGCTCGGCACCAAGTACTCAGAATCGCTCAACGCGGTCGTGCTTGGCGAGGACGGCAAATCTCACGCCATGCCGATGGGTTGTTACGGCATCGGCGTGTCGCGTATCGTCGCGGCCGCCATCGAACAGCACCACGATGAGAAGGGCATATGCTGGCCAGAACCACTGGCGCCCTTCCAACTCGCCATTCTGCCGATGAACGCCAGGAAGTCGCACCGCGTGCGTGAAGCCGCGGAATCGCTGTACTGGGAACTCCGGGCGTCTGGCGTGGATTGCCTGCTGGACGACCGCGATCTGCGGCCGGGTGTGATGTTCAATGACATCGAGCTGATTGGAATCCCCCACCGCCTGGTGGTGGGAGAGCGCGGTCTCGATGAAGGTGTGCTGGAATACCGACGGCGCACCGCCGACGACAACGAGTCAATACCGCTGGAAGGCGCAGCGGTGGCCATTCTCGACAGGCTGGCTCAGCCCGACCCGGCCTGATCGTCCTCCTCGCTGTCATCCGGCACCGATCCCGGCTCCCGTAAGTTCGGTTCGGATCCCGTAGTGCCTTCCTGCTTATAGAGATGCACGTCCCTTTGCGGGAACGGAATGACGATTTTGTGTTCCCGAAATCGCCTGTCGACTTCCAACAGGATGTCGTGACTGACGCGCCCCCGGTCCTCTGGATGTTCGATCCAGCCGAGCAGCTCAAAATCGAGTGAACTCTGCCCGAAGGCGCGCATGCGCACCCTGGGTTCGGGTCGATCGAGGATATCCGGGTTGTCAGCCGCCACGGCCTCGAGGACTTTCACCACCAATTCCGTGTCGCTGCCATAGGCCACGCCTGCTGGAATTCTGATTCGTTGCTTGACCCATGGGCCGCCGCTTTCATTGGTGATCTTGGCGTTGCCGATCACGGCGTTGGGAATCGAGATCTCGACATCGTCCCGGGTCAGGAGTCGCGTGGAGCGGATGCCCAGGCTGGTGACGATGCCGCGCTCGCCGGTATCGAGCACGATGTAGTCGCCGATCTTGTAAGGCGCATCCGCGATAATCGAAACACCCGAAATCAGGTTGGCGAGCGTGTCGCGGGCCGCGAAACCGATGGCAATACCGATAATGCCTGCGGAAGCCAGCCACGCCGTACCATCGATACCCCACACCCCCATGAACAGGTAGGCGAATACCAGCACCAGCACGATCTTGATGCCCATTTCGAAGAGCGGCACCGTACGGGGCTGGAACAGCTCGAAACGGCGCACGTTTCCGGACATTGCTTCAAGGGCGAGATGCGTGGCTTTGAACCAGGCGCGGGCCCAAAACAGCAACAAAAAGGTGACGAGAACGCGGATGGTGATCTTTTCGAAAGCGGTGCTGCCCTCGAGAGCTATCACTGCCACGATCAGCGCCAGCGTCACGGTCGTCTGGATAATCGGCGCCAGGACAAGTTTGATCAGGCGGTCATCGAGGTCGGTCCTGGTGCGCAGGGCGGCCTGCTCCAAAACCTTGTGGACTGCCTTTTGCAGCACCTTGCCGATACCCCACCCCAATGCGCCGAGCAGCACAACGAGCATCAGCGGATAGTCGGCCAGAAACTCCCATCCCGGTCGCAACGGCTCGGGGAGGTACTGAACGACATCGACGTCCAGTTCGAACGCCTGGGGCCCGCCTTCCTGGTCGGATGGTGGCGGCTGCTCAGTGTCGTCCTGGCCAGGAAGGAGCTTGCTTGGATCTGGCGAGGCAGCTTGAAACATTCAGTCGGATTCGTAAGCGGTCAGAGAGATCCTGAGCATACCGATTATTCGCTGTTGTCGATACGCTTGTCTGCAGGGGGCTTTTGCCGCATGCCCAGATGTTTTTCACCGCGCTCGGCTGCGAGCGCCATTTGCCGCGCGCGCTCGAGCAGCCCTGCGCGCTTTTCCTCGGTCAGGCGGTGATAGCATTTGGGACACGAGACATGCAGTTCGAACTCGGGCGAGGCCCGGTCGGCATCGGTCAGCGGCATGCGGCAGGCGGGACAGACCTGAAAATCCCCTTCTGCCAGATCGTGATCGACCGTCACGCGATTGTCGAACACGAAGCAGTCGCCTTGCCAGGCGCTGTCCTCGCGGTCGACCTTCTCGAGGTAGTTCAGGATCCCGCCGTCAAGGTGATAGACGTGCTCGAAGCCCTGTTCCAGCAGGAAAGCCGTCGCCTTCTCGCAGCGAATCCCGCCGGTGCAGTACATCGCCACATGCTTGTCGCGGGCTGGATCCAGGTGCGCGTTCGCCCACTCGGGAAAGTCGCGAAAAGCACGCGTTTGCGGATTTTCGGCTCGCTCGAAACGCCCCAGATGGACCTCGTAGTCGTTGCGCGTGTCGATAACCCGCACGTCTTCGCGCCGGATCAAGTCGTTCCACGCGCGCGGGGAAACATATTCGCCGATTCTCCGGGCGGGATCGATACCCGCGACCCCGAGGCTGACAATTTCTTTTTTCAACCTGACCTTCATGCGGTAGTAGGGCGGCTGCCTGCACCAGGACTCCTTCCATGACAGGTCGGAGAACCGGGGGTCTTCCTTCAGGCGCCGGAAAAATCGTTGGACCTTGCGCTCCGGTCCCGCGACGGTGCCATTGATGCCCTCTGGCGCAAGGAGGACGGTCCCCACCAGCCCAAGATCCTCGCAGCGCTGCAACAGTGGGCCGCGCAGGTCCCGGTAATCCGGCAACTCGATGAACTTGTAGAAGGCCGCGACCAGGCTCTTGCGATTGTCCCGCAAATCGCGCATTACCGGCCCGGCCTCAGCTCCCCTGACCCAGGGCACGAAAACCCACAGCCTCGCGGATGCGCGCCAGGAAGCGTGTAGCTTCACTACGGGCGCGTTCGGCACCAGAGTGCAGGATCGATTCGATTTTCGCAGGTTCCGCCATCAGGGCCTCGTAGCGCTCACGCGGCGCCTTCAGTTCACTGTTGATCAGTTCGAAGGTTTGCTGCTTGGCTTCACCCCAGGCGATGCCGTCACGGTAGGCCTGGCGCATCGTCGCGCGTTGCTCGCCGCTCGCGAACGCCGCATAGATGGAATACAGGGCTGAATCGTCCGGATCTTTCGGCTCGCCCGGCTCGAGTGAATTGGTCACGATTTTCATGATCGCTTTGCGCAGTTTCTTTTCGGTCAGCCACAACGGAATGGTGTTGTCGTAGCTCTTGGACATTTTTCGTCCGTCGAGACCCGGCAGTACGGCAACGTGGTCGTCGACGACCGCGCTGGGAATGGTAAACAGCTCGCCGTAGTGATGGTTGAATCGCTGGGCGATGTCGCGCGCCATTTCCAGATGCTGTACCTGGTCTCTCCCCACCGGGACATCGTCGGCGTTGAACATCAGGATGTCCGCGGACATCAGTATGGGATAGCAAAACAACCCCATGGTGATGGCAAAATCCGGATCCTCACCCGCATCGACGTTGTCCTGCACCGCGGCCTTGTACGCATGCGCCCGATTCATCAATCCCTTGGCCGTAAAGCAGGTGAGCACCCAGGTCAGCTCGGGAATTTCCGGGATATCGGACTGCCGATAAAAGACCGCCCTGTCGGTATCGAGGCCCAGTGCAAGCCAGGTGGCGGCAATTTCCAGGGTCGAACGGCGCAACCTCTCGGGATCCCGGTTTTTTACCAGGGCATGGTAGTCGGCGAGAAAATAATAGGAGCGCACCCCATCGGGGCGGCTCGCTTCGATTGCCGGTTTGATCGCACCCACGTAGTTGCCGAGATGTGGCGTGCCGGTGGTCGTGATGCCGGTTAAAACTCTGCGGGTCATAGGGTCGATGGCCTGTTGAAAAAACGAGGGCGTATTCTACGGCAAGGGCATTGCACTTGCCGCCCCTTGAAGCATAATGGTAGAGGGCCGGGTTTGAAGCCCGGCCGACACAGCCATGGCGCAGCACTCACGAAAAACGGGGTTCAGGGCCGGCACCGCAGGGATTCGCGCGGCGCTGCTGGCTTTGCTCATTCCCATGCAGGCACTGGCGAAAACCGACGCCGTGGAAGACCCCGAACAGACGGAATCCGACGAACTGCAGGCCGATGCCTGCGACTGGACGCTTGAAGATCAGGAAATCCAGGAACAGACGCGCGAGGTTTTTCGGAGTTGGTCCTGCCACAGCTTCCGCTGGTTCGACGGACTGTGGGGCGACTCCCATGATTTTGACGAGGACGCCGTCAGAGGCTGGTTCATCGCGGGCGCCGAATACACCGAATACGACGGCTTCGATCCTCGCCTGCGCGTCCGCGTTCGCTCCCCGTTGCCCAACATGAACCGGCGCTGGGACCTGATTCTGGGCCGGGTTGACGAAACCACCTTTGTCTCAGACACAGCGGCGGAAGACAAAACATTCTTCAATCCCGGCGTGGTTAACCAACAGGATGACGATCCTGAATGGCTGCTCGGCCTTGGACACCGCGGGCGGTCCAAGAGAAGCGGCTGGGACTGGTCCGCCGGCGTGCGACTCAGGGTGCCCCCTCGTCCTTATGCCAAACTGCAGTACTACTACAATAAGTCCTGGGAACAGGACACCAATTTTCATTTCCGGCAGACGTTTTTTTGGCGAAATGACCAGGGTTTCGGCGCCACGGCCCGCGCAGATCTGTCCCATGCCCTCGACCCCTCCAATGTGCTCCGCTTCGAGGGAATATTGACCGAATCCGAGGAAAGCCAGGGCGTCCAGTGGTATTACGGTCAGACCTGGTACCACCGCTTTGCCGGACACAATGGTATTTCCCTGCTCGCCTTCATCACGGGAGAGACAGACCACGAGGTTCCTTTGCGGGAGTATGGACTGAACCTGATCTGGCGGCGGCCATTCACACGTGACTGGCTCTACCTTTCGATGGGGCCCAGCGTCACCTGGCCGCGCGAACTGGAAACCGAAAAACGTGAGATGTCTTTGGGCTTCGGCGTTTGGGTCGAGGTCGAATTCGGCGACTGGCGCTATTGAAGGAGTCTCGTTACGCTGCTCCGCGGATGAAACAATTTTGCCCGCGAAGGCGGCGGCACTCGACTGCATTAGTCTGGAAATTCCTCTGGCTTGCTGCGCTCGCCAAGCGGAATTGCAACGGTGGCGAATCTCACACGCAACAGCTTCGCCTCAGCTACTCGCTCCCACGGATCATCTTGCCTGAGACACCTTTGGATCGCGAAACTAGTTTGTTCCGGCTTTTTCGCTGCAGGACGCAAGGTCGCTGTCCCGCAGATCATCCGAAAGCGATCCGCCTGACAAGCCGCGGATGCAGGCCAGCATTTGCGGCAGGTCCTGAGACAGCTTGCGTCGCACCAGCCAGCGCGGCGCTGGTGCGCGAGGCTGGATATGGAGTTCGTGAATGATGAGCAGCCCCGGTTCGATGGATGCGAACAACCAGAATCCCTGCATCTTCTTCAGGTTGCCTTCGGTCAGCTTGAAATCCATCCGGTGGTAAGGATGACGCCGGGTTTCAAAGCGAAAATCCATTTTCGGCACCAGCCAACCCGGATCCACAACATGGTGGGTCAAGGCCTGGTCGGGCTCGTCAATCAGCACTTCGCAAAATTCCAGCCCATGGACGTACCGGCGGGCGTCACCGCAGTCCGCAATCACTCGCCATGTTGTCTCGGCATTGGCTTGCGAAAGCGCCATGGCACGCACTGAGCCACCCTGGTCGTCCAGCCGGGTTTCCTCGACCACCACCTCCCCTGCTTTCAACCGCTCCATGACAGCCGGCTCGGGCAGTGATTCCGCGCACACCGTCGGCACAAATAGAAAAGTATAAAATGCAGTCATGAACATCCGCGCGCTGCAGTATTTCGTCAAGTTGGCTGATCTGAAGCACTTCAGCAAAGCAGCGGAAGCCTGTTTTGTCAGCCAGCCGACGCTGAGCACCCAGATTAGAAAGCTGGAGGAGGAACTCGGGGTGCAACTGGTCGAGCGTGCGCCAAGGAAGGTCATGCTGACACCTGTTGGCGAGGAGATTGCCGAGCGCGCCCGTGGTGTGCTGAACGAGATCGAGCAGATTCGCGTCGCCGCGAGAAAAAGTATCGACCCGGCCGAAGGCACGCTGCGCCTCGGGATTTTTCCGACCCTGGCTCCCTACTTGTTGCCACACGTCATTCCCAAGTTGCGCAAGAAATACCCCAGGCTATTGTTGCAGCTTGCCGAGGAAAAGACCGACGAAATCCTGAAAATGCTTCACCGTGGCGCACTGGACGCCGCTCTCCTGGCTCTGCCGATCTTGGATGAAGGCCTGGAAATCGTAGTTCTTTTCGAGGAACCTTTCGTACTCGCGATTCAGAATGACCACCCCCTGGCCAGCAGGGACACGGTGACTACCGAGGACCTGCGGGACAGCGAATTGCTGCTCCTGGAGGAAGGCCACTGCATGCGCGAACACGCCCTGGAGGTGTGCGCCCTGGCTGGTGCCGGCGAGCGGGTGGACTTTCACGCCACCAGCATGGAAACACTCCGCCAAATGGTGGCGGCAGACGTCGGCATCACCCTGATGCCCCTGCTGGCGGTCAAGCCGCCCATCGCAAAGACCCAAAACGTCGTTATTAAGCCCTTCAAGGATCCGGGACCCAGTCGCACGATCGCGCTGGTATGGCGCCGCACTTCGGCGCTGGGGTCATTTTTCCAGTCGCTCGCCGGGTCTTTCGCCAACTTGCCGAAATCCCTCCTGCAACCGGCCTGACAGTCGCGAATATCCCCTGGCACGTGGAGCGCCGGCCCAAGCCGCCGTGGTGCAATACCCACAGGGTTGTAATTAGGCGGCGACGCCGTCGCGCTTGCCAGCGGGCGAAGCCCGATCCAGATCCAACTAGTACTCCAACCCCTCCAACAGCTCCTGTCCCTCGTCTGGACCTTCCGGGATGTCCGCAAACAGCGGCGTCGATAGGTACCGCTCACCGGTATCGGGCAACATGGCCAGAATCACCGAACCCGGTTCGGCGTCTTCGGCCACTCTCAGCGCCGCGGCAAAGGTCCCGCCCGAGGAAATGCCGCAGAATATTCCTTCGTTCGTCGCCAGCGCTTTCGACGCGGCGATCGCTTCCTCGTCGGTCACCGGAATGTTGCGGTCGGCGATTTTCCGGTCCAGCACATCGGGAATGAAGTCGGGTGTCCAGCCCTGGATCTTGTGTGGCTGCCATTCCTTGCCTTCCAGCAGGGCGGCGCCCGCCGGCTCGGTGGAGATGATCTTGGTATCCGGCCGCGCCAGCTTGATCATCTGGCCCGCACCGGTGATGGTGCCGCCGGTGCCATAGCCGCTGACATAGTAGTCCAGCCGCTTGCTGGCAAAGTCGCTGAGCACTTCGGGCCCCGTGGTGTTGCGGTGGTAAGCGGGGTTGGCCTGGTTCTCGAACTGCTGGGTCATGAACCAGCCATGTTTGGCAGCCAGGGCCTCGGTCACCCGCACCATGCCGGTGGCGCGTTCCGCGGCGGGTGTCAGGACCAGTTTGGTGCCCAGGAATCGCATCAGTTTGCGGCGCTCGATCGAAAAGGACTCGGCCATGACCGACACGAAGGGGTATCCCTTGACGGCGCACACCATGGCGAGCGCGATCCCGGTGTTTCCGGACGTTGCTTCGATGACAGTCTGCCCCGGCTTGATCAGGCCATTGCGCTCGGCGTGTTCGATAATGCCAATGGCCAGGCGGTCCTTTACCGAGCTGAGGGGGTTGAAGGCCTCGAGCTTGACGTACATTTCCACGCCTTCCGGCGAAAGACGCTGGATGCGGACCACCGGTGTACGGCCGATGGTTTCCAGTACATTGTTGTAGATCATCCTGTTGTTCTCTCCCGCTGAATTCTGCTGCCGGGGTGCTGCGCCCCGTTAATCCGCTATGCGGCCCGTTCGAAGGCCTGTTTGCGGCCAAACCACGCCAGTGACTCACCCAGTGCGGCGACATTTCCGATAATGAACAAGCCCGGAGAGGCTTCGGGCACCTGGGCAGCCAACGCGGGAAGCACCGAGAGGTCACCGTACAGCACGCGTTGGCTGTCCAGCGTACCATCGACCACCAGCGCAACCGGCGTGTCGGAAGCCATACCCTGGGCAAGCAGTCGTTCTCGAATCCGCGCGGCTTGCCCTACCCCCATATATAGCACCAGAGTCTGTCGGTTGCCGTGTCCCTGAGCGCCTCGAGGGACAACCAGCGTGTTTTCATCAGCACCGGCCAGGTGCCCGGTGGTGAGCATAAGCGACTGGGCGTGGTCCCTGTGCGTCAGGGGAATACCCGCGTAGGCCGCACAGCCAAGTGCAGCAGTGATCCCCGGCACGACCTCGTAGCCAATTCCATGAGCCTTCAGGTGCTGCAGTTCCTCGCCGCCCCGGCCGAAAACGAACGCGTCGCCGCCTTTCAGGCGAACGACGATCTTCCCCGCCCGGGCATACTCGAGCATGAGGGAAAAAATTCGTGCCTGAACCCCCTTGTGGCGGCCCGCTCGTTTCCCCACATCGACGAAGTCAGCGTCTTTGCGTGCTGTTTCAAGGATTTCCTGTGGCACCAGGCGGTCATGGAGCACGACGTCCGCCTGCTGCAAAACTTCCAGCGCTCTGAGCGTGAGCAGTTCCGCTCTACCTGGCCCCGCCCCGACCAGGAAAACCTTTCCTCCAATTGGTTCGCTTCCGGCGCGGCTTATTGTTGCGTTCATGCGCCGCGCGATAATTGCCCTGGACTCGTTGCTCCAGCTTACGAGCTGCGCCCGGTCGAAAAGGAACGCAAAGCGTTTGCGGCGCTCGGCCAGCGTCATTCCTGACCGCATCCTCCTTCGCACGCGTCCGGCGACGATGGCGATCTTGCCCAGTCCCCGAGGAAGCAACTCCTCGATCCAGCGGCGGATGGCCCGGGCCAGCAGGG
>JBFHEJ010000079.1:0-9029 GCA_041584255.1 Lysobacterales bacterium | reverse complement strand
GTGGCGGTAGTGGCCTTCGGCCGGGCGGGTGATGGTTTCGCGGTAGGCGATGCGCGGTGGCCGGGTCGCGACTTCGACGTTGTAGCGGTCTTTCATGCGCTTGAGCATCACGCGCATATGCAGTTCGCCCAGACCGCGCACGACGGTCTCGTTGAGTTCCTGGTTGTGCTCGACAACAAAACAGGGATCCTCTTCCGAAAGCCGGGTGAGGGACTGGGCCAGTTTCTGTTCCTGGCCGCGGCTCTTGGGCTGAATGGCCAGGCCAAACATCGGCTGGGGGAAGCCCAGCGGCTTGAGATAAAAGGCGTCGGCGTCGTGCGAGTCGTGCAGGATGGCGTCGTAATGGACCTCGTCGACCTTGGCCACGGCGCAGATGTCGCCCGGTATTCCGGCGTCGATTTCCTCGTGCTTGCCGCCCTGCACCTTGAACAGGTGCCCGACCTTGAACGGCTTGCGCGCATCGCCGATGAACAGTTGGGATTCGGAATTAATCGTGCCCTGGTAAATGCGGAAGATACTTAGCTTGCCGACGAAGGGATCGTTGGTGATCTTGAAGACATGCGCGATGGCGTGCGCATCGGGGTCGGCCTTGATCTCCACCCGCTTGGCGTCCTCGCCCTCGCCCTTCATGATCATCGGCGGGTTGCCCTCGGCCGGGTTGGGCAGCAGGCGCTTGCAGAATTTCAGGAATTCACCGAGCCCGGCGCCGGTGCGCGCAGAAGCAAAACAGATGGGCACCAGGTGTCCCGAGCGCAGGGCCTGCTCGAAGGCACTGTGCAATTCTTCGCGGGACAACTCCTCGCCTTCGAGGTACTTCTCCATCAGGTCTTCATTGACCTCGACCACCTGGTCGATGATTTCCTCGTGCGCGGCCGACAGCGAGAAGATGTCGGTCTCGCCCTCGGTGCCGAAAAAGCAGTCGCGTACCGTGGTTCCGCCTTCGGCCGGCAGGTTGATCGGCAGGCACTCAGGCCCAAATTCCGCACGGATGCTGCGCACCAGGGCCTCGAGATTGATGTCTTCGGCGTCTATCTTGTTGATCACGATGACGCGGCACAGGCGCCGGCGCTTGGCGCGCCGCATCAGCCGCCGTGTCGACATTTCGATGCCGGCATGGGCGTTGATGACGATGGCTGCAGTCTCGGTGGCGGCCAGGCCGGTGAGGGCGGTGCCACGGAAGTCCGGGGTGCCCGGCGTGTCGATGATGTTGATGTGGGCGCCTTCGAAATCGAGGCTGGCGATGGCCGAGTCGAGAGAGCTCTGAAATTCCTTTTCGATGGGATCGAAGTCGGTGGTGGTGCTGCCGCGCTCGATGGTGCCCGCTTCCCCGATCATTCCGGTCTTGGCCAGCAAGGTTTCTGTGAGGGTGGTCTTGCCGCTGCCGGCGTGGCCGACGAAGGTAATGTTGCGGATGTCTTCAGTACGATATTTCGGCATTCCGTCCGTGCTCTCTTGTGATCAGGGGGAGCAACATCCTAGTACAAATTGGCCTGAACACAAAGCCGGCGCAGGCGCCGGGCAAAGCTCAGTTCAGCCTCCATTCAGGATCAGGGCGCTAGTCTGTAGCCCACAAACGGAAATCCATTTCAAAAACCACAGGGATTTGCTGCAATTCAGCGTACCAGGAGGCAGCCATGAAACGAGTGACCACCTTGCTTATTTCGACCAGCCTTGCCCTGGCCGGGGCGCCTGCCATGGCCGGTCATTCAGGCGGCGTGGCCTGGGCCCGGGTCGTTGACGCACAACCGATATTCAAGTCTGTGCGTTACCCCGTGGATCAGGAAGTTTGCTGGGATGAAATGGTCTGGTATCGCGAGCCGGCACGCCGCTCCGCCACTCCGGTGATCCTCGGTACGATCATCGGCGGCGTCATCGGCAATCAGTTCGGCGGCGGAAGTGGCCAGGCGGTCATGACCGCTGCGGGCGCTGCGCTAGGCGGGTCGATCGCCGCCGATGCCTCGCGCAAGCGGAACCCGGACGGCTACTACGCTGTCACAGAGGAGCGTTGCACAATTGAGCGCGAATGGCGCACTGAACAGCGCGTGGTGGCGTGGGATGTTGCCTACAAATACCGAGGCGAGATCTACCACACGCGCCTCAAAGAGGAACCGGGCGACCGGATTCGGGTGCGCGTGCATGTCGACCCTCTCGACTACTGAGGCGGCTATACATTGAGTCAGCAACGTACACAGCGTTACACACTCCTGGGATTTTGACAGCACGAACTGGATAATCCCTCATTAGGCGGCCAAACGGCCGCCTTTTTTTGTGGCTTTTTCATGGCATTGCATGGCGCTGCCTGTACAGGTATCGGTGGTTGGGGTAACGTTGCGGCGGGCTCAAAGCCCCCTGAGTTGAAGGTGTGTCGTGAGTGAAAAGTGGCTGGTACTGAAGTTCGGCGGCAGCAGCGTGCGCGGGCTGGACCAGTGGCGCGCCATCGAGGCGCGGATTCGCGAGCGCCGGGCAGAGGGCTTCCGCGTTTTGCTGGTTTGCTCGGCCATCGAGGGCATCACCGATCTTCTCGAACAAATCGCGCGGTCCCCTTCTGACGCATCACTGATGGCCAAATTCACCGAGCGCCACGAGCGGCTCGCCAATGATTTGGGCGTTGACGGCCGGTCCTGGATCGCCAAGGCGAATGGCCACATTCTCACGCTTCGCCAGGAACTTGAAACCGCGCCTTCCCCACGCGCAACGGCCCGGTTGCTGGCCTGGGGCGAGTGGCTCTCGACCCGTCTCGGCTGGGCCTGGCTACAAAACGACATGGAGGTCGAATGGGTCGACGCGCGTGGCCTGCTCGAAGTCAGGCCTGACGCGGAGTGCTCCGAGCGCCGGCAGTGGCTGTCGGCCGACTGCATGCCCGGGCACGACCCCGCCATGCGCAGCGGGCTGGAAGGATGCTGGCCGGTGGTCATTACCCAGGGTTTCGTCGCCGGCATGCCCGGCGGTGGCACGGCGCTGCTCGGGCGCGGCGGATCAGACACCTCGGCCGCACTGCTCGGCGGGCGCATCGACGCCGAACGGGTCGAGATCTGGACCGATGTTCCCGGTGTGTTCAGCGCCGACCCCCGGGTGTTGGCCGAGGCGCGATTGCTGCGGCGGCTGGATTACGCCGAGGCACTCGAAATGGCGGCCAGTGGCGCCGGCGTGGTGCATGCGCGCGCCATTCGTGCCGCGGCGGCCACCGGCACGCCTGTGTGGATCATGGACACTACGCGCCCGGAATTGGAAGGCACCCGGATCAATGGAGCGGTGACCAGTGGCGAGGGCGCCAAGGCCGTGGTCTGCCAACCCGGGATGGCGGTCCTGTTGCTGCAGAACATCGATCCTCGCCAACAGGTTGGCTTCCTGGCCTGGGTATTCGCGGTCATCGCGAGCCGTGGCATTTCGATCGACCTGGTGGCGACTTCCGAAACCACCACCACAGTGGCGCTCAACGCCAGGGCCAACCATCTCGACGGCAGCGACCTGGAAGCCGTGGCCGAACAACTGAGAGAGCGCTGCAGAGTGGACCTCCACGCCGACTGCGTGACGCTGAACATCGTCGGGCGGGGCGTGCGCACGGCCCTTGCGCGGCTCGAGCCTGCTTTTTCCCAATTCGGATCGACGCCGCTGCTGATGGTTTCTCAATCGGCCAATGACCTGTGCCTCAGCCTGCTGGTCAGGCGCGGCGATGAAACCACGTTGCTGCAAGCCGCCCATCGCGCCCTGGTGCCACCGAGCGGTGAAGAGCAGCGGTTTGGACCGAGTTGGGCGGCCTTGCAGGCCGGTGATGATGAGGTGGCGGCGGCCGGGGGCCAGGTTTGAGCGATCACGCCGCTGGTTGGCGGAACGCGGAGGTTTTTCGCTTCCTGGACGCCCATTACGCGCCCCCAAGCGGCAAGGCCGAACTGGCCTATGCCCTGGGGGACGGCCCGCGCCTGGTTGAAACCATCACCTTTCCCTATGCGCCCTGGCCACCCGAGCCGTCGCGCCAGGAGGCCTTTGGCGCGGCACTGAACATTCTGCACCTGGTTGCCGGGGTGAGCTACTTCAAGGCGGTGGCGCCGCCGCGAATCGCCATCGCGAGTGATCCCATTGGCCCGGTGCTGGCCGGGTTCCTCGATGAACTCTATGTGCAGGGTCTGGCGGAATTCGCCTTCGTCAATCAGCTCGACCTGCGCTCGACAATCAGCTTTGGGGCCATCGCGGATCGCGCGAACGGGGCGGGAAAAGCGGTTGATCTGGTGCTGCCGGAACGCGCCCTCGTCGCCATGGGTGGTGGCAAGGACAGCCTGGTCGCGCTGACCATGCTGCAGCAGCAGGGTGTGGAAGTGCAACCGGTCTGTGTCGGGTCATCGACGCTGATCGAGGACACCGTGCGCGCCGCGGGCCTGCCGCTGCTGCGCATTGAACGGGAGCTCGCTCCCGAGCTGACGGTCATGAATCGGGAGGGTGCCCTCAACGGGCATGTGCCGGTGACGGCCATCAACTCCGCCATCCTTTTATGCGCCGCCATTCTCTACGGCTTTCGTTATGTGGTGTTTGCCAACGAACGCTCGGCCGACGAGGCGACCCGCAACGACCGCGCACACGGTGCGATCAACCACCAGTACAGCAAGACTTCCGCTTTTGAATCGGGCTTTCGCAAGGTGATTGCTCACCAGGTCAGTCCGGACATCGAGTATTTCTCGATATTGCGACCATTTGCTGAACTCGAGATCGCGCGTCGATTTAGCCGGCTGCCCCAGTTCCACGGTGTGTTCTCGAGCTGTAACCGCAATTTCCATCTCGACGGGTCCAGAATGGCCGGGCGCTGGTGCGGCGATTGTCCCAAATGCCGCTTCACCGCGCTTGCCCTCGGCGTGTTCATGACGCCTGAAGAGGTCGCCGCCATCCTGGGGCGTGATCTGCTGGACGCGCCAGGACAGCTGGAGGGCTTCCGCGCCTTGTGTGGTCTCGGTGGCGACAAGCCCTTCGAATGCGTGGGGGGGATCGGCGAGTGCCGGGCCGCGCTGTCGCAGCTGGTGGCCGATCCGAAGTGGCGCGATCATGCCGTCGTCAAAACGCTTGCGCCTGCATTGGAAACGGTTGAGGTTCCCGACCTCGACACCATCCTGCAGCCGTCCACCCGACATTTCGTGCCGCGTGAAATCTTCCACCATGACCCCTGACCCGGCTGCTGATTCTCGGCTCGCGGGGCGGATCGGCATTCTCGGTTCGGGCCGCGAAGGCCTGGCCGCCTTCGACTACATCACCGCGCTGGGTTCGGCTGAGCGGGTCGAGATCATCACCGAGGGGCTGACCGGCCGCGAACGGGAGGCCGCCCTGCAGGCAGGAGGATCCCTGAAGGTTTGCCCCTTCGGGGAGGCGAACCTCGCCTCCTACGATCTGCTGGTGCGCTCCCCCGGGGTCAGTGTCTACCGCCAACCCCTGCAGGACGCGAAGATGGCCGGGGTGCGCATCACCACGCCGAGCTCGATCTGGTTCGATGCACACCCCGACGCCAGGACCATTGTCATTACCGGCACCAAGGGAAAAAGCACAACCGCCTCGCTGTTGACGCACATGCTTGCCCACATGGCTTGGAACGTGCGTCTGGCCGGCAACATAGGCACGCCACTGATCGCCTGCCGCGACGATGCCGGCGTGGACTGGTGGGTGATCGAGCTGTCGAGTTTCCAGATCACCGACCTCGAGGCCAGCCCCACTATGGGAATACTGCTCAATCTGTCCGCCGACCACCTCGACTGGCACGGCGATGCGCAGCGCTATCACCGGGACAAGTTGCGTCTGGCCGCGCTGGTCGGGGCGGGCGGCCTGCTGGCCAATGGCGACGATGCCGTATTGCGGGCGGCCCTGCAGGAAGGGCCGGAGGTGAAGTGGTTTTCGGCCAGCGATGCCGCCGACATCGACATGCCCGTGGCGCTGCCCGGCAAACACAATCGCAGCAACCTGTCGGCGTGCCTGGCCGCGATTGAAAAGCTGGGTCTGGATCGCGGCGCGGCCATCGACTCGCTGACGACATTCGAGGGCCTGCCGCACCGCCTGCAGCGGATCGGCGAATGCCACGGCGTCCGCTACATCGACGACAGCATTTCCAGTGCCCCGGTGGCCACGGTGGCTGCCCTGCAGGCTTTGGAAGGCGAGGACGTGGTGCTGCTGGCCGGGGGCTTTGATCGGGACATCGACTGGCTGCCGTATGCCGAGGCGCTGCGCGCCAATCCGCCCCTGGCAGTGGTCGGCATGCCCGACAACGGGCCGAGAATTCTCGCCGCCCTGGAGGCTGCCGGGGTGCGGCCGAAGCTGGGGACGGCCAGCGCAAGCGACCTGGCGGAGGCCGTCGCTTGCGCACGGGGCATGGCGCCTGGCGGCGCGATCATTCTCTTATCCCCAGGGGCGCCCAGCTTTCCTCATTTCAGGGACTACGAAGACCGCGGGGCGCAATTCAAACGACTGGCCCTGGGCGCCAACAACCCGGATTAGACAGCGCAAAATGAACTTGGGCGACGCACTCTCCGTGCGCCGCCCAAGCAGGTCTGCGAAAGACGATAATGAGGCCGCGGGCCAGGGGGTGAGGAGTGCAGAATTCGCCCTGTACGGTTTGAGGGAGAGACCATTCCCGCGGCCTCAGGGATAAGACCGTGGTGCAGCAAAAAAAGTTTCAAAATTCACACCGACCAGTGTAAAAAAGTGGGGTGGCCGAAACGCGACCCAGACCGGCGGCGACACTGCCCGCGCCGTGCATTAAAAAAGTGCTTATCTGCGTTGAATATGCAGTTAAAAGTCGTTAAAAGCACGAAACCGCCCAACCCTGCCAAAAGTACCGGACAGTGAGGTACGATCAGAAATCGCGGTGAATGCTGTATTCCGCCACCGTCAGCAGGCCTTCCGACCAGGCTGAACTTTCCAGGCCTTCCAATGCGTCCCTGGCGGTGGTCGCGAAAGCGCGCGCGCGCTGCTTGGCGCGCCTCACCGCACCGCTTGAATCGATCAATTCAATAATGCGGTCAAAATCTTTTTCATTGCCTTCGCGGATCACCTGGTCGACCAGCCTGCGGTCGTCGCGCTCGAGATTCTGGCGGCACAGGATCAGCGGCAGGGTCGGCTTGCCTTCGGCAAGGTCGTCGCCGACATTCTTGCCCAGTTTTCCGTCGTCACCGGTGTAATCGAGAATGTCATCCATGACCTGGAAGGCGATGCCAAGCGCCTTGCCGTAGGCCGCCAGGTCCAGCTCGACGTCGCGGCGTCCGGCCAGGACCGCACCGAGCTGGCAGGCTGCCTCGAACAGCTTGGCGGTTTTCTTCTCGACGACCTTGAAATAACGCTCCTCGGTCACTTCCGGATCCTTCATGGTGAGCAGTTGCTCGACCTCACCTTCAGCGATCATGTTGGTGGCGTTGGACAGCACCTCCATGACCCGCATCGAGCCGACTTCGACCATCATCTGGAAGCTGCGTGAGTAAAGGAAATCGCCGACCAGGACGCTTGCGGCGTTGCCCCAAACCGAATGGGCCGACTCCTGGCCGCGCCGCATCTCGGATTCGTCGACCACATCGTCGTGCAGCAGCGTGGCGGTGTGAATGAATTCAATGATTGCTGCAAGAGGCACGTGGTCCCAACCGCGGTAGCCACAGGCCCGCGCTGAAAGACATACCATCATGGGTCGCAGACGTTTGCCGCCGGAACCAATGATGTATTCGGCGATCTGGCGAATAAGCACGACGTTGGAATCGAGGCTGTCGCGGATCAGCCCGTTGACGGCCTCCATGTCATCCGCACAAAGCTCGAAAACCGGGCGGATATCCGTAAATGTGGTGTTGGCCTGATTCAAATCCCTGAATCTCCTGTTTTTATAATTATGATTATTAGACCCTGATTATAAGCCTCCTTGGGCCTGTCCGAAAATCCACAGTTTCCACAGCCAATATCGTACAAGGCAAAAAATCGACTGTGCTAAACTTCGCGCACCATTCGAAACCACATCAAATCTGACAAGAATCGGGCAACCAATCTATCGAAAGGGCCCCGGAGAGGAATTACCACATGGCGCGTGGAATCAACAAAGTCATCCTGGTCGGCAACCTGGGCGCAGACCCTGAAACCCGCTACACCGCTAGCGGTGCCGCAGTAACCAACATTCGGCTCGCCACCAGCGAATCCTGGCGGGACAAGCAGAGCGGGGAAACCCAGGAGCGCACGGAGTGGCACCGGGTCGTGTTCTTCAACAGGCTGGCGGAAATCGCCGGCGAATACCTGCGCAAGGGCCGCCAGGTGTACATTGAAGGCTCACTCCGAACGCGGAAATGGCAGGACCAGACCGGCCAGGACCGCTACACCACGGAAATCGTGGCCAACGAAATGCAGATGCTGGGCAGCCGCGATGATGCCGGCAGCGCGCCGGCCGAAGGCGGTTTCCGCGAGAATCCAAAGTCCCGGGAAAAGGCCACTGCCGTTGCAGACGACGGATTCGTGGATGACGACATACCTTTTTAGCCCGGCCGCTTAGCCAACAACTCAGGATTTCTCTATGGCCACATTGCTGGTCACTGGCGGTGCCGGATTCATCGGCGGCAACTATGTGCTCAGAACGCTGGCGCAGAATCCGACCTGCAGGATCGTCAACCTCGACCTGCTGACCTACGCCGGAAACCTCGAAACCCTGGCCCCGGTCATGGGTGACGAGCGACACATATTCGTCCATGGCGACATTGGCGATGCGGCGCTGGTTGAGAAGCTGCTGAGGGATTATGCGCCCGAGGCTGTCGTTAATTTCGCCGCGGAGAGCCACGTGGACCGGTCCATCGACGGCCCGGCGGCGTTCGTCAACACTAACGTGGTCGGCACGCTCAGCCTGCTGGAACGGGCGCGCGACTACTGGCGCGGCCTGCTCGAGAACAAGGCCAGGGCATTTCGCTTTCTGCATGTCTCAACCGACGAGGTCTACGGCAGCCTGGGACAGACCGGCGCATTCACCGAGGAAACGCCTTACGCCCCGAATTCGCCCTACGCTGCCTCCAAGGCGGCCTCCGACCACCTGGTGCGCGCCT
>JBFHEJ010000078.1:0-9114 GCA_041584255.1 Lysobacterales bacterium | reverse complement strand
TCTTGTCTATGACCTCAAGGGCAAGCGCACCAAGCGGTTCATGGTCGGCAACAGGGCTCTGCGGGTCATTGCCAAATCTGATCTGATCGCCATGAAGCGTGAAAGCGGTCGGCCGCAAGATCTGGCGGATGCGCAAGCCCTGGAAACCCTCAAGTGAAAGCAGTGCAGCTATTCAGCAATGATTACCTCGAGCGGTGCCGGGAAATGACGCCGGATGAGATCGTTCGTTTTCTGGACGAATTCAGAAGACTCCACGGGCGGCCGAAAGGGCCGTCCAAACTGATCAGCATGAAGGTGCCGGAGGGATTGCTGTCAGCGTTCAGGTCGCAGGCCAGGCTGATCGGCGTGCCTTACCAGACGCAGATCAAGAAACTGATGAGCGATTGGCTGCAGGGAACAGGAAATGAATGAAAAAGTCGCCTTTATCGGACTCGGCGTGATGGGTTTTCTCATGGCGGGTCACCTGGCGCGGGCGGGACATTCCGTGACCGTATTCAACCGCACGGGCAGTCGAGCCCGCTCCTGGGTCGCGGAGCACGGCGGTGAGCCGGGCGAAACGCCCGCCACCGCGGCGGCCGGGGCTTCGATCGTTTTTTGCTGCGTGGGTAATGACGACGACCTGCGCGCCGTCACGCTGGGTGACGAGGGCGCGTTCGCCGGCATGTCAGCCGGTTCCGTGTTCGTCGACCACACCACCACCTCCGCCCGGGTTGCGAGGGAGTTGTCGTCAGTGGCCGAGTCGTCCGGAATTGCTTATGTCGACGCGCCGGTGTCCGGCGGCCAGGCCGGTGCGGAGAACGGGCAGCTTACGGTCATGATGGGTGGCAGCGAGGAAGCTGTGGCTCGTGTGGGGCCGGTGATCGAATGCTACGCCAGGATGCAGGCGCGTCTGGGCGATGTCGGCAGCGGGCAGCTCGCCAAGATGGTCAACCAGATCTGCCTAGCCGGGACCATCCAGGGGCTGGCCGAAGGGATTCATTTTGCAAAGCGCGCGGGCCTGGACCCGGGAGCGGTCATCGAAGTCATTTCCAAGGGAGCTGCGCAGTCCTGGCAAATGGACAATCGTGCCGCGACGATGATTGACGATGAGTTCGATTTCGGCTTTGCGGTCGACTGGATGCGCAAAGATCTTGGCTATGTGCTGGAGGAAGCGCGCGACAACGGTGCGCGGCTGCCTGTCGCCGCACTGGTCGATCAGTTCTATGCTGCTGTGCAGGCCATGGGCGGCGGACGCTGGGACACCTCCAGCCTGCTCAAGCCCCTCGAAGCGGATGGCAGAAAACCATGAGCGAATACACCGACAAAAATGGCCTTCGGGTGCACAAGCTGCTCGACGACTTCGTGGCCAGTGAACTGCTGCCCGAACTGGAAATCGAGCCGGCGAAGTTCTGGTCGGGATTCGCCGACATTGTCGGGGCGCTGACTCCGCGCAATCGCGCGCTGCTCGAGCATCGTGATGCCCTGCAGTCGCAGATTGACGAATACCACCGCGAGGCGCGCGGCCTGCCCGATCCGGCCGCCTATCGCGCCTTCCTCGAGCGCCTCGACTACCTCGAGGCGGCAGGCGAGCCATTTGTGATTTCGACGGCAAACGTCGACCCTGAGATTGCCACCGTCGCCGGGCCGCAGCTGGTGGTGCCGGTCAGCAATGCACGTTATGCGCTCAACGCCGCCAACGCGCGCTGGGGCAGTCTCTACGACGCGCTGTATGGCACCGACGTGATCGATGAGGGCGACGGCAAGGAAAAAGGCGAGGATTACAACCCGTCGCGAGGCACGGCGGTGATCGAATACGCCGCCGAGTTTCTCGACCAGGCCGTGCCGCTCGAGAGCGGCAGCCACATGGACGTCATCGAATACAGGCTCAGCGATGGCGCTGGCGAAAAGTCGCTGGAAATCATCCTGGTCGACGGCGAGCAGACCACCTTGAAAAACCAGGACCAATTTGCGGGATACAGCGGCTCGCCGCCTTCGTGGTCAGTGCTGGTCCGCAACCACGGGCTACACATCGAGATTCGCGTGGATCCGGATCATCCGGTGGGGCGGGATGCGCCGGGCCATGCCGCCGATGTCGTTCTTGAATCCGCGGTCACCACCATCCAGGACTGCGAAGACTCGGTCGCGGCGGTCGACGCCGCCGACAAGGTCGGCGTGTACCGCAATTGGCTGGGCCTGATGCGCGGCACCCTGGAAACCGAGTTCACCAAGGCCGGCCACCCGGTGGTGCGCAGGCTGCGCCGCGACCGGGTATACACCAGCCCGGCCGGCGAGACCCTTGAACTGTCCGGCCGCAGTCTCATGCTGGTGCGCAATGTCGGCCACCTGATGACCAATCCCGCTGTGCTTGATGCCGAAGGCAATGAAGTGTTCGAGGGCATGCTGGACGCCGTGATCACCTCTGCCTGCGCCCTGCATGATTTGCGCGGGCTGGGCAGCTACCGCAACAGTCACGCAGGCAGCGTTTATATCGTCAAGCCCAAGATGCACGGCTCGCAGGAAGCCGCGCTGAGCAACGATCTGTTCGCCATGGTCGAGGACTTGCTGGGGATGGTGCGCAATACGATCAAAGTCGGCGTGATGGATGAGGAACGGCGAACCACGGTCAATCTCGCCGAGTGCATCCGCGCGGTCAGTGAACGGTTGGTCTTTATCAACACGGGATTTCTCGATCGCACCGGCGACGAGATTCACACCAGCATGCTGGCCGGCGCGGTACTGCCCAAAGAGGCGATCAAGTCCGAACCATGGATCCTGGCCTACGAGGACTGGAACGTGGACGTCGGCATCCGTTGCGGCCTGCCGGGCCGGGCCCAGATCGGCAAGGGCATGTGGCCCAAACCAGACAAGATGAAGGACATGGTCGAGAGCAAGCTCAGCCACCTCGAGCAGGGCGCGAGTTGCGCGTGGGTGCCGTCGCCCACGGCCGCCACGCTGCACGCCATGCATTATCACGCCGTCGATGTCGCCGATCAGCAGAAGCGGCTGGCCAGGCGGGAAATGGCCAGCCTGGAAGACATCCTCACCCCGCCGTTGTGCAGCCCGGCGGAATTGACGTCAGAAGAAATCCAGGCTGAGCTGGACAACAACACGCAGGGCATACTCGGCTACGTGGTGCGCTGGATCGATCATGGCACAGGTTGTTCCAAGGTGCCCGATATCCATGACGTAGGGCTGATGGAAGACCGCGCCACGCTGCGCATTTCCAGCCAACACATCGCCAACTGGCTGATGCACGGGGTGTGCAGCGAAAAACAGGTTCGGGCGACGATGGAACGGATGGCGGCTGTCGTCGACAGCCAGAACGCGGGCGATTCCGCCTATCAGCCGATGGCGCCCGATTTCGATGACAGCATCGCCTTCCAGACCGCCTGCGATCTTGTTTTCAAAGGCGCTGAACAGCCCAATGGCTATACCGAGCCGCTGTTGCACGCGCGCCGCCGGGAACTCAAGGCATCGAACCGGGCTTAGTCAGTCTTCGGCAGTCTCGTTCGCCGGCTTGCTTTGAATCGGGAGCGGCTCCTTGAATGTCAGCGTTTGATACGGGAAGGGAATTTCAATGCCAGCCTCGTCCAGCGCACGCTTGACGCTGGCGATGACCTTATCCCGACTCTGGTGCATCTCACGCTGTTCCGAGTCTGTCCACCAGCGCACCGTAAAATCCACGCTGGAGGAGTTGAACTCCCTTGCAAATACGTCGATGGGTTTGTCCCTGGAGACTACGTCGACATCGGCTACCGCCTTCCGGATCACTTCCCGGGCCTCGTCGACATCGGCGTCGTAGGCGACGCCAGCGACGATCTCGTAACGGCGGAGTTCCTTCTCGGTACGAATGTAGACCGGGTTCTTGAACAGCATGGCATTGGGCAACAGCACGAGTTGTCCGTCGTTCTGGCGCACATAGGTGTCTCGGATCAGGATTTCCTCGATCTTGCCTTCCACGCCCTCGCACTCGATGAAATCACCCAGCCGCATCGGCTTGCGAAGAAGAATCATGACTCCGGCGAGAAAGTTCTCGAAGATGTCCTTGAAGGCAAAGCCGACGGCGATACCGCCCACCCCGAGTGCCGCGAGGATGCTGGACGGCTTGACCGAGGGAAACAGGACACTCATCGTGATTAGTATCCCGAAAATCCAGACACCGATATTGGCAAGGGTTTGGGCCAGTTCGATCAGCGCGTTGCGTACCCTGGCGGCTTTCAGGGCTCTGCCCAGGACGCGGCGGATGACACGGGCCACGACCCAGGTGACGATGAGGAGAACGATGGCAACTGCGATGTTCGGGAGAGAACGGACGAACCCTTCAAGGAAACTCTCCATCTGATCTGCCAGGGAGCCGAGAACGTTGACGTCGATCGAATTGTCGGAAGAATCGGATTGCATCGATAACACGTGGTATCAGCCAGTTGGACGAAGCCAGTATAACAAGCAGAATTCTCGGGCCCCTGGTGGCCATCACGCTGAGTTCGGCCTTCTGGGCCCAGCAACCTGCCGTGGCGCAGATTGACGGTAACGAGGCCGAGGAGATCGAAGAGGTCACCGTCACCGCCACCCGCCTGCCGACCATGGAACAGGAGCTGCCCTTTGCTTACTCCCGAAGTGGCCGTGATGAAATCCAGTTGGCGCGCCAGCAACTGGGTCTCGATGAAGCGCTTGCCGGTGTTCCCGGGCTGTTTTTCCAGAACCGTTACAACTTCGCACAGGACCTGCGCATCGCCATCCGCGGCTTTGGCGCCAGGGCCAATTTTGGCATTCGCGGCATCCGGCTGATCGCCGATGACATTCCTCTGACACTGCCGGACGGGCAAGGCAGTGTCGATTCCATCGACCTCGGCTCGGCCGAAACCATCGAGGTAATTCGCGGGCCCTTTTCGGCGGTCTACGGCGCCGCCTCGGGCGGGGTCATCCTGATCCGCAGTGAAACGGGGCCAACCGAACCCTTCGTCGCCGGCCGGCTCAACCTCGGTGACTACGGATTTGCGCAGGGGCAGCTGAAGTTCGGTGGCCAAAGCGGAGCGTTCGATTACATGGCCAACCTGTCCCACACGACCCTGGACGGTTACCGCGACCATTCGGCGACCAAGAACACGCTGCTCAATTCGCGCATCCGCCATGAGATCGACGATTCCACCCGCCTGACGGTGGTCGTTAACGTGGTCGACTCGCCCGAGGCCGATGATCCGGGGGCACTGAATTCCACCGAGGTTAGCGCCAACCGCCGCCAGGCGGCGCCGCGCAACATTGCCTTCGACGCCGGGGAGTCGCTCGATCAGCAAGCGCTCGGCGCCGCCCTGAGCAGGCGTTATGCCGGCGGTTCCGAACTGCACCTGCGCGCCCACTACAGCCATCGCGATTTCGCCAACCGCCTGCCCTTCGACATCAATGCCAACGGACAGGGCGGCAGTGTCGAACTGGGACGGAATTTCTATGGGGTCGGGGGGCACTGGAGCGTTGGCCTTGGCCCCGGGATGCGTCTCGTGGTCGGAGCGGAATACGAAGCCCAGCGAGATCATCGGCGGCGATTTGCCAACGACCTCGGGGTTCTCGGCCCCCTGACGACCGACCAGGACGAGGACGTGACCGACTACGCCGTCTTCGCCGAGCTGAGCTGGACGGTCTCGCAAGCCATTGCCGCCCGGTTTGGTGCGCGCTACGACGCGATCGATTATGACGTCATTGACCGGCTCGACCTGGGTGGATCGGGCGAGACGGATTTCAGCGCCTTCAGCCCGATGGCGGGCATGACGTGGCAGGTGGGGGACCGGACGACGTTGTACACCAACGTCTCACGCTCGTTCGATCCGCCGGCGACCACGGAGCTGGCCAATCCCAGCGCGCCCACCGGGTTCAACCAGGACCTCGAAGAACAGAGCGCGATGAATTTCGAGCTTGGCCTCAAGGGCGAAGGCGCGGGTCGCTGGCAATACGAGCTGGCCATGTTTCACATCGACGTCGATGACGCCATCGTGCCTTTCGAGCTGAGCGGTACCGGCCAGACGTTTTTCGAGAACGCCGGCAGCGCCAGCCACGATGGTATCGAGGCCGGGTTGACCATTGAACTGGCGGAAGGTCTCACGGCTTCGGCGAGCTACACCTGGTCCGATTTTGAATTCGACCACTTCCAGGGGCTTGGCGGCGAGTCCTTCGATGGCAACCGCATTCCCGGCATCCCGGAGCATTTAGTGCAAGCCGGCGTAAGCTGGCAGCCGGCCGGCGCGCTCTTCCTTGGCTTTGATGTTCTCCACGCCGCGCATTTTTTCGCCGACAACGCCAACCAGGTCGAGGTCGGCGACTACACCGTCGCGGACATGCGGCTGGAATATCGATGGCGCGGGCCGCGACTGGAAGTTTCGCCGTTCGCCGGCATCAACAATATTTTCGACGAAAAGTATGACGGCAATATTCGGCTGAATGCGTCCTTCGGCCGCTACTTCGAGCCGGCGCCGGAGCGCAATGTGTACGCCGGGGTCGAGGTCAGGTTGGCTCGTTAGCGCCTCTGTCCTCGAGATCCTTGAAGTCCTTGACGCGGGCATTGAACGCCACCGAGATCCTGAGCGTATCCGAATCGAAGCTGTTGACGCTGTGCGCCAGCCAGGAAGGAAAGACCACCATGGTGCCGTTGCGCGGGGTGATGTTGACGTTGCGGCCGAAGCCCTGGCCCGGGTGCGCCAGGTGATCGACGCGCGGCCTCGGGTCGTAAAGCTTCAGCTTGCCGGCGTGCTTGAGGTCGTCGTCCCGGTAATCGCCGGCGCGCACGTAGTAGACACCGGTCCAAAGGCAGTTGGGGTGGGTGTGGTACTGGTTGTATGATCCAGGGCCGTTGACATTGGCCCAGGCGACGATCTCAATCCTGGCGCTGAACCGCTGACTGAGCGCTACAAGGCTGACCATGTTCTGAACCGCCGAGCGCATGCTGTCGACCAGCTCCCTGGCCTCCGGTTCGGGCCAGTTCTGGAAATCGCGATCCGAATGCCAGCCACGCACGTTGCTGCGCGCCATCCCGGCAGCTTTGGCCCGGCGGTCCAGTATCGCAATCTCGAGCCCCGGATTGATCTCCTCGGCGTTGGGCAGGGCAAAGCGCGCCAGCGGCGTTCGGAAAAGCGCCTTGACGTCACGGTCGTGGTCGAGATTCAGCTCCACTTCGAGGCCGGGGTCAGCGTTAATTCCCTGTTTGAGTTTGTTACTCTGGAACTTTACTCTGACCCCGCGTTCGATGCAGCAACAAGAAAGGTTTCTCGACACCAGCGGTGAAGAATGCCCGGTGCCGGTGGAGATGGCAGCGCTTAGGCTCGAGTCCATGTCGCCCGGCCAAGTCCTGTGCGTACGTTCCACCGATCCGGTGTCACCAATCGATTTCGAAGCCTGGTGCAGGCGTGAGCCTCACGAGTTTCTGGGTTCACAATCGGTCGACGGCGCCTGGGACATTCGCATTCGTAAGTTGCAGGCGCGAGGAAAGCACGCTCCTACGGGGTGATGATGATCGGCGCCTCCAGTTCCATCTCGTCACAATTCTTACCCGGCCCCGTGCGGTCAATCACCAGGTAATCCGAATCCGCTTCAAGACTGATCTGGTAATGATGCCAGGTGCCGCGGTGGTACTGGATGGCCTGTTGTCCCTGGGCGAGGAACGCGCGCACCCGGGCCCCCTCCGGCTCCGGGCCAGGCGGGGCCACGACAACCACGTAGGGCCGGCCGCTGAGTGGCCAAAATGCCTGTGACCCCAGCGGATGGCGCTCCAGTCCACGAATTTCCAGTGGCAGCCGGCGCGCCTTGCTGCGGTAGAGGTGAACAGACACCCGTCCGCCTTGCCGGTCACAGTCCAGTGCGAGCAGGTCGGCAAACTTCAGGGTGTGGCCCTCGTTGATCTTTTCGGCCTCTGCTCCGGACTTGCCGATATCGACAACCATGCCATACGGCGCGAAGGCCTCGGCAGTCAGCGATTCGAGCTTGAGACGAGGGGCGTCCATTACACCCCGGGTTCGAACTGAGGATCGCGAAAGCCGTGCAGTCGCAGGCGGGCGACGCCGCCGTCAGGATGGATATCGAGACGCACGTGACTGACCGTGCCCACCTCGCGCAAATCTTCGAAGGTGTGAATGGCGTCTGGCCCCAGTTTCGATCGCGGCAGAATCTCCTGCCACTCGTCCATTTCAGGCGTGATGGCCTCTTCGTTGTCATCGTTGAGCAGCGCGCCGTAAAGGGCACAACCGGCGGGATAATTGCCCTTGAACCACTGCGTGTCGACGTCGGCGCGGCGGATGCGGCCCGGGTGGCCGAGGCGCAGGATGACCCAGTCGTGTCCCGGCTGTCGCCGTCGTCGGGTTTCCCAGCCGTCACCCATGTTCAGGGACCGGTCCGGAAGAATCAGGTTCGACATGTGGCCGTAATGCATGTCGTTGCAGTCCAGCGCGCGTCCGCCGTTGAGAATGGCCGCCAGATCGACTTCTTTCGCCGGGTCATGCGTGGACCAGTCGCGGTGCGCCACGCCGTACACGCGCAGGCGCGCCACGCCGCCGTCAGGGAAGATATTGAAACGAAGATGGGTCCACACCCCATTGTCGGTCACGTCGATATGACGGCGCGTATCGCCGTGGAGCGCGGTGCGCTCGGCCAGCGTGTGCCATGCCGCGTCGTCCAGCGGATCGGGATCACCGTTGAAGTGCTGACAGACGTCGATGCTGGCTTCGGGCGGAAAATTGCCGGTAAAAAAACTGGTGTCAATTTCGATGCCGCGAATGGTGCCGGGGCATAGCCGGATGAGGCACCAGTCATGACCCGGCTCTCGGCGGCGCCGCGATTCCCACCCGTCCATCCACTTGCCGTGCTCATCATAGAGGTCCGGCTTGAATACCGGCGGCGCGGGATCGATGAGCCGTTCCTTGGCCCCGAAAAACTCATCGGAGGCGCGCAGCACCTCGGCGCCCAGTCGCGGCTGAGCGAGGTTGACATAGCGGCGTGTAAAGCCCGGCGTCTCAAAATGGGTAACCGGCAATTCAGGCATTGTCATCCAGGATTTTTTCGATGCGAAAGCCAACGATGCGGGTGACGTTTTCGATGGCGGTTGTGAATTCCTGGTCCGGCGGTCGCTCGATACGGCGCCGGAAATTTTTCAGTATT
>JBFHEJ010000077.1:0-9157 GCA_041584255.1 Lysobacterales bacterium | reverse complement strand
ACTGGCATGCGCCAGTCGTGCACGTCAGCTACTACGAGGCAGACGCCTTCGCACGCTGGGCCGGTGCGCGGCTTCCCACTGAATTTGAATGGGAGCAAGCCGCCGCCAATCAATCGATCGAGGGCAACCTGTTCGATATCGGAATTCTTCATCCCCGCGCCGCGACCGAGCATCGCCAGTTCTACGGCGATACCTGGGAGTGGACTTCATCGGCCTATGCGCCCTATCCCGGCTTCAAACCGCTGGCTGGTTCGCTGGGCGAGTACAACGGCAAGTTCATGTGTAACCAGATGACGGTGCGCGGTGGATCGTGCATCACGTCGGCCAGCCACATCCGGCCAAGCTACCGCAGCTTCTTCTACCCGGACGCACGCTGGCAGTTCCTGGGATTCAGGCTGGCCAGGGACCCAGGCCGTTGAATCGGGTGGACGATGATGTGGCCGGAATTCTCGCGGGACTGAAGCAGCCACAAAAGCGGATCTCGCCAAAGTATTTCTACGATGAAAACGGATCCCGGTTGTTCGAAGAGATAACCCGTCTGCCGGAGTATTACCTGACCGACGCCGAGATCGACATCATGACGGCGAACATCGAGGAAATCGCCGACAAGATAGGACCGCAGGCCAGCCTGATCGAACTAGGCAGCGGCTCCAGTCAGAAAACCCGCATCCTGCTGGAACACCTTCACGACCTCGCGGCGTACGTGCCAGTCGACATTTCTGAGGATCACCTGCTGGCGTCCGCACAACGGATTCGCCACGCATTTCCGGATATCGAGGTGCTGCCGGTCGTCGCCGATTTCACCCAGCCATTCGCGCTGCCGAACCCCGCGGTCATGCCTGTCCGCAACATTGTCTATTTTCCGGGCTCGACCATCGGAAACTTCGAGGATCCCGTCGCAGCAGACATCCTGAAGGTGATTTACGCCGAAGCCGGCGACGATGGCGCACTGCTGATCGGCGTCGATCTGCAGAAGGATCCACGCGTAATCGAGGCCGCCTACAACGACAGCAAGGGGGTCACTGAGGCCTTCAACCTCAACATGCTGCGTCATCTCAATCGCGAATATGGCGCCGATTTCGATCTCGATGCCTACGCCCACGAGGCCAGATATCTTCCCGCGGAGGGCCGGGTTCGTGTCTGCCTGGTGAGCACCCATGACCAGGTGGTTGTCCTGGCGGGGGAACAAATAGCCTTCAGGCAGGGCGAGCGGATCCTCACCGAGTATTCACACAAATACACGCTGGAAGGGTTTGCCAGTTTGGCAGCCCGGGCGGGTTTTGCGGTCGATACAGTGTGGACAGACCGAGACCACCTATTCAGCGTGCAGTATTGCCTGCGCACCTGAAGCGGCCCCTGATCCGCTGCGATAGAACAAGCACGGTTGGGAAAGTCAATCTGAGTCGCGGAGGTTTGGGCAGCACCCACCGGCCGGAGGGCGCATTCCCGGAAACGCTGGATGGCCGAAGCCGGCTTTTAACTCCTGCCAAGCGGCGAGTCCTTGCGGATTCCGTCGGATGCGCGGACCAGGCCGTTTTTTGATGAGTCGTTACGTGGCAATGCCACTAACCGGTTGTTCCACGTCTATCGAAAGCCGGTCAAAGCGGACGGATAAATCTTACTCGGACAGTTCCTGACGAACAGTTTCCGCCAGTTCCTCGGCAAGCTGCCTCACGCTGTCGGCATCGCGGCCCTCGAGTGTGACGCGGATCAGTGGTTCGGTGCCCGACGGGCGAAGAATCACCCGGCCTTCCCCGTTCAGCCTCAGCTCGATATCATGCACCGCGGAACGGATCCGGTCGGATTCCGCCATGCGAGCCTGTCCCTCGGCGGAAACCGGAACGTTGATCATGGTCTGCGGCAATTTGCTCATGCCCTGCTTGAGTTCATGCAGCGGCTTGCCGCTGCGAATCATGAGCTCAAGCACCTGCAGGGCGCTGACGATGCCGTCGCCGGTGCTCGTGCGGTCAAGACACAGGATGTGCCCAGAAGCCTCGCCGCCGAGCTTCCAACCATTATCAACCAGTGCCCGGTGGATGTGACGATCGCCCACCGGCGTGCGCTGGAACGGAATGCCGCGGTTTTCCAGCGCCTGCTCGAGGCCGAAGTTGCTCATGACCGTGCCGACCACGCCGCCGCGGAGACTGCCGACGTCCTGCCGGGCGCTGGCGATGATGAAAAGCATTTCGTCGCCATCAACGATCTCGCCATTGGCGTCCGCCAGGATGCTGCGATCGCCGTCCCCGTCCAGTGCAACGCCAATATCGGCCTTGTGGTGGATAACCGCTTCGCTCATCGCCTGAGGGTGCGTGGAGCCGCAGTTGTCGTTGATATTCAGCCCGTCGGGTTGAACCCCCATTTCAATCACTTTTGCGCCCAGCTCACGCAGCACCGCAGGCGCGACCTTGTAGGTTGAACCATTGGCACAGTCGAGCACCACCCGCAACCCGGAAAGCACAGTGCCAAACGGTATGGTGCCCTTGCAGAACTCGACGTAGCGTCCAACCGCGTCATCGACACGTGCGGCCTTGCCCATGCGGGCCGAATCCACCGTTTTGAAGGGCTTTTCGAGTTCCGCTTCGATTGCCCGTTCGACGTCGTCGGGAAATTTCTCGCCGTTGGCTGAGAAAAACTTGATGCCGTTGTCGAAGTAGGGGTTGTGAGAGGCCGAAATGACAATGCCGGCGCAGGCGTAAAGCGTGCGCGTCAGGTAGGCAACCGCGGGCGTTGGCATCGGCCCCAGCAGCAGCACGTTCGCACCGGCGGCGGCAAGACCCGCCTCCAGAGCCGATTCAAACATATAGCCGGAAATGCGCGTGTCCTTGCCGATCACCACCGAGCGTTGATCGTCATGGGCCAGCACCACGCCAGCAGCCCGCCCCAGCTTCAGCATGAAGTCCGGTGTGATGGGGTGCTCGCCCACGCGCCCGCGCACGCCGTCCGTGCCGAAATATCGGATACCCATTCCCGAATTCTAACTCCGTGCTTCCTTAAATGCCTTATTTGTGGGTGTAGGAGCGAGCTTGTGCTTGCGACTTGTCGCGGCCACAAGGCCACTCCTGCCTCTCAGGTCTGCGAAAATGCCGCCAGGACCTTGAGGGCGTCCACCGTTTCAGCGACATCGTGAACGCGTACGATGGCGGCGCCGTTTTGAACCGCGATGAGGGCCGCAACGGCTGAGGCCACCACCCGGTCTCCAGTATCCCGCCCGGTCAATGTACCCAGCATGGACTTGCGCGAAAGTCCCGCCAGAACAGGATATCCCAGTTGTGCCAGTCGGCGCAGACCTCTCAGCAGAGCCAGGTTGTGTTCCAGCGTTTTACCAAAACCGAAACCGGGGTCGATCAGGATGTCGGACTCAGCAATGCCCGCCTCGATGCAGGCTGCCGCCCGGCGGGTCAGGAAATCACCCACCTCGCTGACGACGTCGTCATAAAACGGGCTGTGCTGCATTAGCCGCGGTTCGCCCTGCATATGCATCAGGCATACGGGAACACTCAGGCCGGCAGCGCATTGCAGTGCGCCTTCCTGCCTGAGCGCATAGACGTCATTGATCATGGTCGCACCGGCCGCAACGGCCGCTTTCATGACCCCCGGCTTGCTGGTATCGATCGAAATGGGTGCTTCGACTTCGGACACCAGCAACTCGATTACGGCAACGACCCGGTCGAGTTCTTCGTCCAGCGGAACGGCGTTCGCACCAGGGCGAGTGGACTCTCCTCCAACGTCGATGAAGTCTGCGCCTTCAGCGACCATTTGAATGGCATGGCGCACCGCCCGTTCCGGGTCACACCAGAGGCCGCCGTCGGAAAATGAATCTGGCGTCAGGTTGAGAATCCCCATGACCCGGGGACGGTCGAGCACGATGCGGTAGCGGCCGCAATTCAGAACACTGTTTGAGTTCTGCGACGCCATGTTGGGCCGTAGTGCGGTGGGATGCGGACCCTCAGAGGTCAGCCGCGCAGCGCTCAGTGCTGCTCGGCGGGACCGCCTATGGTCGATGACCGGTCCTTGGCGTGCGAAACATCCTCACCGTCGTCAACGGAGTCAGTGGATGAGCGGCTCTCTTCGCCTTCGCCATCGTCTTCGCTCCAGCCTTCCGGTGGATCGGGGTCTTCCCCCTCCATGAGCTGGTCGATCTGGCGCGTATCTATGGTTTCGTACTTGAGTAGCGCTGCTGCCATCTTGTGCAGGATCTCGATATTCGCCTGCAGCAATTGCTTTGCCTTGTCGTGAGCGCCCTCGATGATGCGGCGGACTTCCTCGTCGATCTTCTTGGCGGTTTCGTCCGACATCTGCTTGTGCTGGGTCACTGAGCGGCCGAGAAACACCTCATCCTCGTCCTCGGAATAAGTCAGCGGCCCAAGCGCTTCGCTAAGGCCCCACTTGGTCACCATGTTGCGTGCAATGTGGGTGGCGCGTTCGATGTCATTGGACGCACCGGTAGTGACCATGTCTTCGCCGAAAATCAGCTCTTCGGCCACCCGACCGCCGAACAGGCTGGCCAGCTGGCTCTCGATCTTGCGCTTGGACAGGCTGTACTGGTCTTTCTCCGGCAGAAACATGGTGACGCCAAGTGCCCGCCCACGCGGGATGATGGTCACCTTGTAGACCGGGTCATGGTCAGGCACCAGGCGCCCGACGATGGCGTGTCCCGCCTCGTGAAAGGCCGTCAGCTTCTTCTCTTCCTCGCCCATCACCATGGACTTGCGCTCAGTGCCCATCATGATCTTGTCCTTGGCCCTTTCCATGTGTTCCATGGTTACCGCGGAGGAATTTTCGCGCGCGGCGAACAGTGCGGCTTCGTTGACAAGATTGGCGAGATCGGCACCCGAGAATCCCGGCGTTCCTCTGGCGATCACGCGGGCATCCACGTTTTCTCCGAGCGGAACCTTGCGCATGTGAACCTTGAGGATAGCTTCGCGGCCCCGAATATCCGGCAATGGCACGACCACCTGGCGGTCAAAACGCCCGGGCCGTAGTAGCGCCGGATCGAGCACGTCAGGACGGTTGGTGGCGGCGATTACGATGACACCCTCACCGCCTTCGAATCCGTCCATTTCGACCAGCAACTGATTGAGTGTCTGTTCACGCTCGTCGTGGCCACCACCCAGGCCGGCGCCGCGGTGGCGCCCGACCGCATCGATCTCATCGATGAAGATGATGCAGGGTGCGTGCTTCTTTGCCTGGTCGAACATGTCTCGCACGCGGGAAGCACCTACACCGACAAACATCTCGACGAAATCGGAACCGGAAATTGAAAAGAAAGGAACCTTGGCCTCGCCGGCAATCGCTCGCGCGAGCAGGGTCTTGCCGGTTCCCGGAGAACCGACCATGAGGACGCCGCGCGGGATTTTTCCACCCAGCTTCTGGAATTTTCCCGGATTACGCAGGAATTCCACCAGTTCGCTGACCTCCTGCTTGGCTTCTTCGACGCCAGCGACATCTGCAAAGGTAACGCGCACCTGGTCTTCGCCCTGCAGTTTGGCCCGACTCTTGCCGAAGGACATTGCTCCCCGGCCAGCGCCACCGCCCTGCATCTGGCGCATGAAGTAGATCCACACGCCGATTAAAAGGAGTATAGGCGCCACGCCGAGAATCAGATCGACAAGTATCGAACGGCCGGCCGGCGGTTCCGCAGTGATTCGGACGTCGTTTTCGACCAGGTCATCGACCAGCTTCGGATCGGGCGGCCCAAAGGTCTCGAACTTGGTGTTGTCGGTGTATACGCCGGTGATGCGGTTTCCGCTCTGGCTAGCTTCGATCTTGACCTCGGAAACCTGACCGTTCCGCACGTCATCGAGGAAAGACGAATACGCAACCGGGTCCGGCACCGCGTTAACCGCGGTGAAGTGGTTGAAAATGGAAACCAGGACGATGGCGATGATCGCCCAGGTCAGCAGATTTTTAGCCAGGTCATTCAATTGCGTTTCCTTGCTGCAACTTCCCCAGTTTCAAAACAAGCCCGAGTCGGCGGGGCCTGGGAGTCAATCTAACTGACCAGGCGATCCCTGGCCAGCACATACACTTCGCGACTCCGCGGCCGCGACGCACCCGGCTTGCGTATCAGCACTTTGCCGAACAATTGTCGACATTGCTGCACGAAGCCGTCAAACCCAACTCCCTGAAACATCTTGACCAGAAAATCGCCTCCTGGTTTCAGATGCGTCAGGGCCAAATCCAACGCCAATTCAGCCAGGTACATGGCCCTGGCCTGGTCGCTGGCGGCGATACCACTGATATTGGGGGCCATGTCCGACATCACAAGATCGGCTTTCTGGCCAGCCAACCGGTCTTCCAGGGCGTGCAAGGCCTCCTCCTCCGTGAAATCCCCCTCGATAAATTCGACGCCCGGTATTGGATCCATCGGCAATATGTCGAGGGCAATGACCCGCCCTCGATCTCCGACCGCTGGCGCGGCCTCCTGGCTCCAGCCACCCGGAGCGGCGCCCAGGTCTATGACCAGCAGACCGGGACGCAGCAGACCATATTTCTCGTCGAGCTCGCGCAGCTTGAAAACCGCGCGTGAGCGCAGCCCTTCGTCCTGGGCTTGCTTGACGTACTGGTCGTCGAAATGTTCTTCCAGCCAGCGCTTGCTGCTCTTGCTGCGTGCCACGGGACTCCCTTTGACGGCCGGCGGCACGTGTTAGAATCGGCGCCCGGCCTGTTTCACGGTCTGTTTGTTTTGCCCGCCGCAAAGTGTGCCACAGCTTTACGCCAAGGATGAGAATCCCGACATGACACTCAGCAATCGACAACTGCGTCACCTCAGGGGCCTTAGTCACGAACTGAATCCGGTGGTGATGGTCGGGGACAAAGGGCTGAGCAAAAACGTCCTCGAAGAAATCGAAAATGCCTTGCAGCATCACGAACTGATCAAGGTGCGAATTCGTGCAGATCGCGAACAGCGACGCGAATGGATGGACCGCATCGCGACCCAGTGCGCCGCTGAGCGCGTGCACGCCATCGGCCAGGTCGTGTGTTACTTCCGGCGCAACCCGAAACATCCCAAGGTAGAACTGCCCGGTTAGCCTGATGGACTTTACCCGCCAGCTTCCCGGCGACAAGGTGTTCGTTCGAGCGGTGAGCGAGAACGGGATCACGATCGCCGAGGAGACCTACGACACCCCCCTTGTGCTCTTGCCCGATTCGGTTGAAGCGAATTGGCCGGTCAGGTCTGTCGAGGGCCTGACCGCAGACGCGCTGTCACCCCTGCTCGAGCGGGAGCCGGAAGTGGTGATCATCGGCACCGGAGCGCAACAGCATTTCCTCGACCCTCAGGTGATGACACTGTTCTGGGAACGCGGCATTGGCATTGAGATCATGAATACCAGGGCGGCATGCCGCACATTCAACGTGCTTGTCATGGAAGAGCGCAGGGTGCTGGCGGCACTGTTGCCGCCCTGAGGTCCGGTAAGCGAACTTTTATGTAGCGGACGGACTCGGCCATGCTGGGGCGAACTGCCAGCTAGTCCATCAAAGGAACTTCGCGATAACCCTCACTGCTGGATATTGCCCGCAGGCGCTCAAGCGCTGCGATCTGCACCTGCCTGACGCGCTCCCGGGTGACGCCCATCAGTTGCCCAACTTCCTCGAGCGTCATCTTGCCGTGACCACTCAGTCCGAAGCGATGCTGCACCACTTCCCTCTGCTGTGCCGGCAGCTGATTTAGCCAGTGGGCAAGCAGGCGGCCCGAGGCAAACTCGCAATACTCCGTTTCCGGGTTGCGGCAATGCTCGTCGGCGATTGAATCCAGCAAACGACTGTCCGAGCCGTCGCGCAGCGGTTCGTCCGCCGAGGAAGTGGGCTCGTTCAGTCCAAAGAGGCGAAGCACGCATTCCTGGTCGATTTCCAGGGACTTTGCGACTTCGTCTGGCGACGGCCGGCGGCCAAGCCCCTGTTCGAGTTTGCGGGCGGTTCGCAGGTAAACGGTAAGTTCACGGATGATATGGATCGGCAGGCGTACTGTTCTGCACTGATTCATGATGGCGCGTTCGACAGACTGTCGAATCCACCAGGTCGCATAGGTCGAGAACCGACAGCCGCGGTCTGGGTCGAATTTTTCAACAGCACGGATCAGGCCGAGGTTTCCCTCCTCGATCAGGTCCAGCAATGGCAGCCCGCGCTTGATGTAGGCCCGTGCGACTTTGACCACCAGACGCAAATTGGATTCGATCATCCTTTGGCGGCTGGCCAGGCAACCGGCTCGGGCCTTGCGTCCTAGGGTGATTTCTTCCTGCGCTGAGAGCAGTTTGGCACGACCGATCTCTCCGAGGTAGATGCGCGTGACGTCGCCATGGTGCGCTGCACGGCGCGGCATGGTAACGGCTTTGTCACACCTGTTTTCGGGACGAGAATTTCTGGCGCGCGTGGAATCGCGCGATGATTTGCTGGCTTGGGCGTCCCTGCGGCTTTCAGGGGTCTTTACCATCCCCTCCTCAGAATCCGCAATTGTTGTCGAGCCCTTTCCGCCCGACGAGGGATGGAAGTCAGCCGCACCGGTATCAGTGACCGGCGCCTCCCAAGGCTGTCTGTTCGGCGAAACGGACTGGAAAAGGTATCACAAACTGCTCGGCTTGTCTTCAGCAGAAGCCGTTTTTCAATGTGACGGCAGGTACTTGAGCGGGTCAACGGGCTTACCGTCCACGCGCAACTCGAAGTGCAGCATGGTCTGGTTCTGCCCGTTACGGCCCATCTCGGCAATCTTGGCGCCGCCCGCAACCCGCTCGCCCTCCTTGACCAGGCGGCGGCGATTGTGGGCATAAGCGGTGAGCATGCTGTCGCTGTGCTTGATGATGATCAGTTCACCGAAACCGATCAGCCCGCTGCCGCTGTAAACTACGTCCCCCGTTGCCGAAGCCCTGATGTCCTGACCCTCTTCGCCACCGATATCAATGCCTTTTCGCGCGGGGTCTCCGGCACGAAAACTACTGATCACGCGGCCCTGGGTTGGCCAAATCCAACTCTTGGGGTCGGTCAGCGCCGGCGCGGTTGCGGACGCCGGCGCGGCAGTGCCGGCGGACTGCGTGGAAGGCTCGCTGGCCGGCGGGATGACAGAATCTTCCGGCACTGCCCGAGTTGTGGCGCGCGACGTTGTAGCCGCAGAACCCGTGCTGGCGGGCGGGTTTGCAGGCGCGGGGGAGGTCGTAGATCGCGT
>JBFHEJ010000076.1:0-9157 GCA_041584255.1 Lysobacterales bacterium | reverse complement strand
GGCGCAGCGTGGCCCAGTCGAGGTTGCTGCCGAGGTTTTCCAGCTCGGCGATGGCGTAGGGGTTGTAAATCTTTTCCGGATCCCGGTTGTCGACGGCGTCCCAATGATGTTCCGCGATCGATGCTTCCAGTGCGTAAACCTGTACAGCGTCCGATTCGGCCGTTTCGGGGTCCCAACCGGCCCGCTGCAGCATGGCCGAAATGTAGCCGGGCAAAGCGTCGCGTGCCGGGGCAAAATTCTCATTGTCCAAATCGAGGTAATAATCCCGATCCGGCATGGTCAGCCCGTCCTGCCAGAGGTAGGCCGCGTGGCGGGTGGAATCCTTCAGGTCAGGAATGACATCCCAGGTAAAAGGAGTCATCACGCCCTCGCGTTCCAGCCCGGCAATGACCGCGGTAAGCGAGTAGAGGTCGTTGACCGATTCAGCCATCGACAGTTCCCAGCGAATCGCTTCGACGCCGCGCGCGTTGATCGCCTCTTCATCCATCCACGCGTTGTAGATATCGCCAACCTGCTGACGTTCCGTGCCCTTTTTTCCGGGGTCGGCGGCGGCTTCTTCGATGATGGCCCTGAGGGCCTCTTCGGCCTCCTCATAAACCTGGTGATAAACGGTGTATCCGGAATAAATCGGTGGGATTGGCGTCGTGTCGAGCCACTGACCATTGACGTACTGGTAGAAATCATCGACGGGCGCGGTTTCCAGGTCCATGGCCTGGAAATCGACACCCGAATGCAAGTCCGGTCCTGGTTTGACAGACTCTCCCAGGTCCTCCGGCGGGTCATAGCGCATGCAGGCCGTCAAAAGCAGCGTGATGGCGAGGGCCAGGGCCACCGGCCTTGTGGTTGCATGGTTCATGCGGATTTCCTCTCGAGATTCAGCGGTCGCGGGCGTTGGTGCGGATTATGGCAGTGCCATTCACCGCTTTGACCCGCCAAAAGTACCAGATAAGCGCAATCAAGGGCATTGCTGTGCCCTGGTGGCTTAAAATCCCCCCATGATGAAGCTGACTCGAAGAAGCTGGTTGGGCAAGGTTGGCGCCGCCACCCTGGCGCTCGGGAGCAGGTCTCTCGCCTTGGCTGAAGGGGCATTGGTGCGAAAGCCTGTGCCCTCCAGCGGCGAGTTGCTGCCGGCCGTGGGCATCGGCTCGTGGCAAAGTTTCGATGTGCCGCGCTCGGACAGGCCCGGCCGCGCGAACTGCACCGAGGTCCTGCAGCGATTCTTCGCCCTTGGCGGCGCCGTGGTCGACTCTTCGCCCATGTACGGCAATGCCCAGGACGCCATCGGCGAGGCCTTGCGTGCACTGGGCCCTACCCCGGCGTTGTTTTCGGCAACCAAGGTCTGGACTACCGGTCGCCAGGCGGGGATCTCGCAGATGGAGGACGCCTTGATGTTGTGGGGCGTCGATCGGTTCGACCTGCTGCAGGTGCACAATCTCGTCGATTGGGAAACACATTTCGCCTGGCTTGACGAGTGGAAGCAGGAGGGCCGGGTCCGGTACACGGGAATTACCACCTCCCACGGATCGCGCCATGCCCAGGTGGAACAGCTGCTGCGCGAGCGGCTATTCGATTTCGTCCAGTTTACCTACAGCCTGGAAAACCGTGCCGCCGAAACCCGCTTGTTACCTGCGTCAGCGGAGCATGGCAAGGCCGTCATCATCAACCGGGCCTTCGAAGGCGGCAACCTGTTTCGCCGCGTTCGGGGCAAGCCGCTGCCTGATTTCGCCGCCGAAATCGATTGCGAGACCTGGGCGCAATACTTCCTCAAGTTCGTGATTTCCCACCCGGCAGTCACCTGCGTCATTCCGGCCACATCGAAGCCCCATCATCTAGAAGACAACATGGGCGCCATGCGCGGGCGGCTGCCCGACGCGGCCATGCGCGCCGAAATGGTCCGGCATTACGATTCGATTGCCTAAACCCTTGGCACATGGAGAGCAGGCCAAAGTCGCCGGATGCAAGTGGGGCAGGAGGCCCCATCTTGCTCAAACTACTTCGTTAGACGTGAATCTAACGGCACCTGGCACACGTCCAGGACCTCAGGGGGCCGGTTGTGGAAGAACGCGTGCTTGCGTTCGCGGCGTGAGTCGAGCAGATCCTCGAATCCGACACTGTTGGTGTCGACCACGAACGCCGACAGGCGCTCGTCTTCGGGAATATCGGCAGCGAAGCGCATACTGCGAATACGGGTGATGGCCGTCTCATCGCGAAAAATGCCGTTGTTGTCCTGGGGGCCGCGCTCAATTTGCTGCACGGCGTCCATGCCGCCGATCACCCGGGCGAAAATGTTCATGTTGCGGTCGAGATAACGCGGCGCCTGGCCGATGACGATGTAAAAGTCGGAGCGGCTGGAGTCCTTGTCGTTGTTCCTGGCCATGGCCACGATACCGGGGCAGTGGGTGAGCCACGCCGTGTTTTTGTCGGGATTACGCGCCACTGGAAATCCGTCAACGAATCCGGTCACCGGCGCGAACATGTCGGGGCGTTGCACCGGTTGCCAGGGAAGCGCATCGTCCCACTCGCGCTCGAACTCCGCTTCGATGGTGGGCTTGTCGCTCAATTCGCCGAGGTCACTGCCGTCGCCGCCCTGGGCGACGAAGCCGTCGATGACGCGATAAAAGCCCAGGCCGTCGTAGAAGCGTTCCTGCACGAGTTCGCGAAACTGGGCGACGGTCTTGGGGGCAAAGGCCGGGATGAGCTCGATGGCGACCGTGCCGCCGGGCAGCTCCATGAACACCAGGTTTTGTGGCTCCACCTCGCGCCACAACAGCTTTTCCTGGGCGGGCAGAGGCGGTGCCGCCAGGATCATCAGGCAGCCGATCGCTGTCAGTAATGGCTTGCGGTACATGGGGCGCCCCTTGTCCTGGCCCTGCGATTGGCGGGCGTCCGCGGAATTATGGCATCTGGATGCCGCCGCCTCCAAGCTTGGAAGGATCGACCCCGCCCTTGGGCACGACGATCGAAGAGGCCTGTTCCCGCTGCATTTCGCGAAGTTCGTTCAGGGTGCGCTCGATGGCGTCTTTGGCCGCCGGGCCAAAACCCTGCACTGCCTCCGGCAACGAGTCTGCTTCGATTTCGAATGACACGGGGAGCGGCCCTGCCGGCGTCATCAACTGGGCGGTGCCGAAAAACCGGGATGGCCTCTGTGTATCATCCTCGCCTTCGGTCGTTATTGGTTGCATCTGGCGAATCGTTCCGATGCGGTTGTCGGTAAATGTGATCTCGCGATAAAGATCCGCCTCGTTCATGAAGATTTCATTGGTCATTTCAGGGCTGTTCATGGCGATTCCGCGTGCTTTCATGGAAGATTCAAACATGGGGTCTTGGCGAATAAACCCAATGGATCGGCGATGCAGTACACTGTGTGCCGGCTGGCCTCGTGGCCAGGAAATCAAGACGCCGGAAGAACAGGTGACGAGCGGTATATTCGGGTTCGTCGCAGCAATGGCCCTGATCAAGGGCGATTTTGTGATGGCGGAAATCAAGGCCAGGAAGCTTTCCTGCAGCGCCGAGGGCGTTGTAATAAGGGGATTTCTCGCGGGCCAACAGGCCACTGGTCTTCATATAGGCTTTTGTGGATTGAGGTAAGCACGCAGTATGGCGAACAAAACCAAGAACCTGGCACTTTTCTGCGATTTTGAAAACATCGCGCTCGGCGTCCAGGACACCAACTTCAAGAGTTTCGAAATCGAGGAAGTTCTCGAACGCCTCCTGGTGAAGGGCAATATCGTCGTCAAGAAAGCGTACTGCGACTGGGAGCGCTACAAGCAATTCAAGGATGCCATGCACGAGGCTTCCTTTGAACTGATCGAGATTCCCCATGTGCGCCAGTCCGGCAAGAATTCTGCCGACATCCGCATGGTGGTCGACGCACTCGATCTTTGCTACACCAAGTCTCATGTCGACACTTTCGTCATCATGTCAGGGGATTCGGACTTTTCTCCGCTCGTCTCCAAGCTTCGCGAAAACAACAAGGAAGTCATCGGCGTCGGCGTCAAGAATTCTTCATCTGACTTGCTGATCGCCAACTGCGACGAGTTCATTTACTACGATGACATCATGCGCATTTCCCAGCGCCGCAAGCCCGGCAAGTCCAGACAGCCGGGCGACAACGGTGGCTCCAATGGCAACGGCAAAAGAGAATCGGACCGCAAGGCGCTGATGGAACGCCGCGCCCAGCAGGCTTTCGAACAGGTCCTTGAGACCATTGACGATCTCGTTTCCGAGCGGGGCGAGGAAGAGTTGCTGTGGGGTTCGATGGTCAAGCAGGCGCTGAAACGTCGCAAGCCGGGCTTCAATGAAAGCTACCATGGATTCCGGTCCTTCGGCGGTCTGCTTGAAGCCATGCAAAAGCGCAAGCTGCTGACGCTCAAGCACGACAAGAAGTCTGGCGGCTACATCATCGAAGAAGTGAACTAGACCTGGGAGAAGTCTCAGGTTTCCAGCGACCGGTTCGCAACCAGAAAAGAAAAGGCCCGACAACTTGTGTCGAGCCTTAAGTCTCGTTTGATGACCTGATTCCCGTGGTTCACACGGTGGGCACCTTTGTTGGCCGTAGCCAGGACTTCCCCCCCTAGGCGTCCGGCCTTTCTTACCTGTCCCCCAAGCAATTCTCTGATTCCCGACATTCCCCTTCGGGAGGTGGGATGAGAGGAGCCTCGATTGGGCAATGAGGGGCGAGACTCCTTCTCATCCCGCTAACTGCTACCAGCCAGTTAGTCACCCTTAGTAATGCAAGAAGCGGGCCATGGCCGGCCTTTAGGCATAAAACGTCTTAAATTCAATGGTTTGCATTTTTTACAAGGCAGAAAAAGTGCCCTGCAAATCGTGGGTGGCCTGTCGTAGAGCGTCAGAAAACTGACAATTATTGTCAGTCCGGGATACCGATCAGAGGAATTCCAGCCATCCCCAGCGGTCTTCGGTCTGGCCATTGAAAAGGCCGAAGAAGTCGTCCTGAATCTGCTTGGTGATCGGCCCGCAGCCGCCGTTGCCGATGGTGATGTGGTCCAGTTGTCTCACCGGCGTCACTTCAGCCGCAGTGCCCGTCATGAAGATCTCCTTGGCGCCGTACATCTGTTCGCGCGCGATGGTCAGTTCGACAACCTCCAGTCCCCGTTCCCGGGCCAGCGTCATGACGGTGTTGCGGGTAATGCCGCCGAGTATCGAGGCGGAAATCGGCGGAGTCAGGATGCGGTCTTTTTCGACGATGAAAATGTTTTCACCCGCGCCTTCGCTGAGCAGTCCGTCGCGTCCGAGGCCGATGCCCTCCTGGCAACCACGATCACGAGCCTCCAGGCCGATCAACAGGCTCGAAAGGTAATTCCCCCCGGCCTTGGATCCGGGTGGCATGGTGTTGGGTGCCAGGCGTTGCCATGAAGTGACGCAGGCCTTGATGCCGTTCTTGAGCCCCTCTTCTCCGAGGTAGGCGCCCCAGGGTGCGACGATGATGGCCACGTCCACGAGGTTCATATCCTTGGGCATCACGCCAAGTCCGCAGTTGCCGCGCAGCACGATAGGGCGGATGTAGCCGGATTCGAGACCGTTGGCCTGGAGGGTTTCACGGCATGCACGGTGAAGCGTCTCGAGGTCGTACGGCACCGGCATGCGATAGACGCTGGCCGAGAAAAACATGCGCTCGAGGTGGTCGGTCAGCCGAAATACGGCGGTGCCTTCGGGCGTCTTGTAAGCGCGAATGCCTTCGAACACCGAGGTGCCATAGTGAAGGGCATGGGCCGCCACGCTAACTTTGCATTCTTCTTCGTCGCGGATCTCGCCGTTGAACCAGATCTTGCCGTACTGAACCATGTGTCTCTCCGCCGTAAGTCAATATTGTCTGCCCAATGGCACGGGCCCGCGACTAGAAAAGATTGAGTCCTCCGCCGCGGGTTTCAACAACTCAGGCGTTACAATAGGCCCCGCCCGATGGTAATGAAATGAACAGAGCGCAAACCCACGATCACCATCACCCCCCGCCCACGTATAACCGGGCATTTCTGGCCGGGGTGCTGCTCAACGTCGGCTTCATTGTCGTTGAAGTCGTGTACGGTTTCCTGTCCGACTCGCTCGCCCTGCTCACCGACGCCGGTCACAACTTCAGCGACGTGCTGGCGCTGCTGCTCGCCTGGGGCGCAGCGACCCTGGCGCGGCGCAAGCCATCACTGCGGCGGACTTATGGTTTTTCGCGCGCCACCATCATGGCTTCGTTGTTCAGTGGCCTGCTGCTGCTGGGCGCGGTTGGCGCAATAGCGTGGGAGGCGGTGACGCGCTTTTTCGAGCCGGCGGCGCCGGCCGGCAAGACCATCGTGATCGTCGCCGCGATCGGAGTTCTGATCAATACGGCGACCGCCCTGTTCTTCATGCAGGGAAAGGACAGCGACCTGAACATTCGGGGCGCTTTTCTGCACATGGCCGCCGATGCAGCGGTTTCGCTGGGTGTGGTGGTGTCCGGCCTCGCCATCTGGCGTTATGGCCTCAACTGGATCGATCCCCTCACCAGCCTCGTGATCGCGGCGGTGGTGTTCGCATCCACGTGGGGGCTCCTGCGTGATTCGCTCAACCTGGCGGTGGACGCCGTACCGTCAAACATTGACCCCGAGGCCGTACGCGAGTTTCTGCTTGCCCAGCACGCCGTGGTGGACGTGCACGACCTCCACATCTGGGCCATGAGCACCACGGACAATGCCCTGACTGCGCATCTGGTCATGAGCGCCAGGCCGGCAGACGATGCGTTCCTCATTCAGGTGGCAACGACCCTGAGTGAGCGGTTCAACATCCACCATCCGACCATCCAGATTGAAGAACAGGGCGCAGAAGATCATTGCCGACAGGCGATCGGCTGCGCCCACTGACCAAACGATGTGACCGGGTCTTTCTTTTCTCAGGCGTTCGTCTACCTTGCTGCGGCAGTCATCCTGGTGCCGTTTGCGCGGCGGCTGGGTCTCGGTTCGGCGCTGGGTTACCTGCTTGCCGGTGTGATGATCGGGCCCTTCGTGTTCGGGCTCGTTGGCCAGGAAGGACAGGACGTCATGCACTTCGCCGAGTTCGGCGTGGTGTTGATGCTGTTCCTGATCGGTCTCGAGCTGGAGCCGCGGGTTTTGTGGCGCATGCGTGTATCGGTGCTCGGGCTCGGTGGCTCCCAGGTGGTTCTGACAGCAGCCGTAATTGGCCTGATGGCTTGGTCCTTAGGGCTCGAATGGCGCACCGCGCTGGCCATCGGCCTGACGCTGTCTCTGTCATCGACAGCCATTGTGCTGCAGACGCTGGAAGAAAAGGGTTGGCTCAAGACGCAGGCCGGTCGGCAGGGTTTCTCGGTACTGCTGTTCCAGGATGTGGCGGTCATCCCAATCCTTGCCTTGCTCCCGCTGCTGGCGTTGCCGGAAGCGGGCGTCGGACCTGTGGCGCAGGGACTTGGCGGGCACGGCATTCCCGAAGATCGCCCGGTCTGGGTCGAGACGGCGCTGGTGCTTGGTGTCGTAATCGGCATCGTTCTGGCGGGCCGCTACCTGACCCGTCCCCTGTTTCACTGGATTGCCCGGACCCGTGCCCACGAGGTGTTCATCGCGACGGCGCTTCTGCTGGTGGTTGGCATCACGCTGGCGATGAACTTTGTCGGCCTGTCACCCGCCCTCGGGACCTTCCTGGCCGGTGTCGTGTTGGCTGAAAGTGAATACCGTCACGAACTCGAGTCCAACATCGAGCCGTTCAAGGGGCTTCTGCTCGGCCTGTTTTTCCTCACCGTTGGCGCCAGCATCGATTTCGCACTGGTGGCGGACTCTGTGGTTTTGGTGGCTGGCCTGTTGATCCTGCTGGTCGTCGCCAAGATGTTAGTGCTGTTGTTGCTGGGGCGACTGTTTGGTTTTTCCCTGGCGGACACCCTGATGTTTTCAGTGATGCTGGCCCAGGGTGGCGAGTTCGCCTTCCTGCTGTTTTCCTACGCCACCGAAACAGGCGTACTCGGCCGCGACCTGACAAACCTGTTGATCCTTGTGGTTGTGCTGTCGATGATGATCACCCCGGTACTGATCATCGCCTACGAGCGCTGGCTGCGGCCACGATTCGCGTCTTCACTGGCTCCACCACCCGAGGAGGAAATTGACGATAACGAAAACCCGGTCATCATCGCCGGGTACGGCCGCTTCGGCCAGATCGTCTCACGCATGCTGCGTGCAGGCCGGGTCAACTGCACATTGCTCGATCACGACTCCGGGCAGATCGAGTTCACCGGGCGCTTCGGCAACAAGGTGTTTTACGGAGACGCCAGCCGGCGTGAACTGCTCGAAGCCGCTGGCGCGGCCAGGGCGAAACTGCTGGTGGTGGCGATTGACCAACGCGCCAAGGCCGTGGAGATGGTGCGGGTGGCGAAGGAGCATTTCCCCAAGCTCAAGGTGCTGGCCCGTGCCTATGATCGCTCCCACGCCTACCGCTTGATGGAGGCGGGCGCCGACGTGGTGACGCGTGAGACTTTCGGCTCGGCGCTCATCCTGGGCGAAGAAGCCTACAAGGCGCTGGGGTATGACGATGCACAGGCTTATCGCATCATGCGCACCTTCAAGCGCCATGACGAGGAAGGGCTGGAGAAGCTCTACGAGTTGTGGGGCGACGACCACCATTACGGCATGCAAGTCCGTCACCACCTGGACGAGCTCAGGAAAGTACTGCAGGACGATACCGATACCGCCGAAGAGCATTTCCGCGAAGCCTGGGCGTTGCTGCGCGACGCCGAGAAACCTGGCGAGGTGTAGGAGCGGCTTTAGCGCAGGCAGGAGACGCCGTGATGTAAGACCCGTAGGGTCGAAATTAGGCGGCGAAGCCGTGGCGCGTCGCGACGGTCGCGGCTAAAGCCGCTCCTGCGTGTCAGGGTGAGGCGAGCAAATCCGCCAGGCGGTCGAGTTGTTCTGCGATCACGCCGCCGACCACCGGGGCGAGTCCTTCAAAGCCGCCTTCCATGAAGCCAATCACGTGATAGGTGAAGGTGACCTTCGTGCCGTGTTCTCCTGCTTCGATCAGCCACACCATGCGCCCTGTGGTGGCCATGCCTTGCAGCGGGCCGAGGGCGCCATCGAAGTGGATCTTCTGGCCTGGTGCGAGATAGATAATGCGCAGGTGCTCCACGCCCCCACCGTCCGGCAGGCGCTCGCAAAAGCAGCCGCCCGACCTG
>JBFHEJ010000075.1:0-9188 GCA_041584255.1 Lysobacterales bacterium | reverse complement strand
TGCCGACCTCGTGGTCGCGCATTACATGGCCCTTGACGACCAAGAATCGCTAAACAGCATTGCCTGTTGCGACACGGCGCGCGAATACACCCCGGGGCAGCGGGCGCAGGCAAGGATCGCAGTTGGAGACCTGGAAGGCGCGCTGGAATTCTACGAGCAGGCGCCGCTCGATCGCGGCGCCGAACTGACCAACCTGGTTACCGACGACTGGGTGTGGCGCCTGCCCCACGTGATTAATCGCGCGCACCTGTGGATGCGCCAGGACGATGCAAGAGGGCGGCAGGAACTCGAAGCATTGCTGTCAGATCTTGAAAAGCTCGCCACGGAGGGCATCGCCAACCCACTGGCGCGTTACTGGTCTGCGGCTGCCTGCGCATTGCTTGGCAGGGCCGCAGAGGCCCGCCGCCTGCTGGACGAGGCCCGCGCGCTCGGTTGGCGCCACCAGTGGTGGGAGCGGCTCGACTGGAACATGAGCGCTTTGCAGGAAAAGCTCGACTGAAACCCGGCTTACCTCAAAAACGATAACCGTAGGCTTTGAAGAACCGATCCTCGATCTCGTCGATAGTGGGGCGGTGGTTTTGCGGGCCCTGGCTGGCGATCTTGATGGCGCCCATGATGCAACCCAGACGCGCGCCGGTGACGAGGTCGTAGTCATTCAAAAGGGCGTGGATCAGCCCCGCACGAAACGCATCGCCGCAGCCGGTGGGGTCTTTGATGGCCTCGGCTTGGGCTGAATGAATTTCCTTTTCGTCGTCCCCCGTATAAACCATGCACCCTTCCGCACCCCGCGTGACGATCAGGGCTTCGACCTGGCCGGCGATCCTGTCCCGCGACCAGCCGGTGCGTTGCTGCAGGATCTCGGACTCGTAGTCGTTGCTCACGATCCACGTGGCGTTCTCGATGAATTCCTTCATCTCCTCGCCGTCGAACAGGATCATGGCCTGGCCGGGGTCGAAGAGATGCGGAATGCCTGCTGCCGGAAAGTCCCGCGAATGCTGCTGCATGGCTTCCTTGCTGTCGGGCGCAACGACGCCGATACGAATGCCCTCGGTATCCGCGACGCGGTTGCGGGCACTGTGGCGCATGGCGCCGGGGTGAAAGGCGGTGATCTGGTTGTCCTCGAGGTCCGTGGTGATGAACGCCTGGGGCGTGAACTCGCCCTCGAGGTGGCGAACGTACCTGCGCGAAATACCCATGGCGTCGAGGTGCGCTTTGTAGGGCTCAAAGTCGTCGCCGACGGTGGCCATGGGGTAAGGATCGCCACCCAGCAGCTTGAGGTTGTAGGCAATGTTGCCGGCGACGCCGCCGAATTCCCGGCGCATTTTCGGCACCAGGAAAGAGACATTCAGCATATGAATCTTGTCGGCCAGGATGTGATCCCTGAACCGTTCGGGAAACACCATAATGGTGTCGTAAGCGAGGGAACCGCAGATTAAAGCCGACATTGCAACGCCCGCCCCATCAGATGACGTCTGATATCCAAACCCGCGCATTCTAGCGAAATCGAGTCACCGTGGGGGCGCAGTGAATCGAAAACCCCTGATTTGTGATATATCACAATTGCGTCCATGTGGATATCAGAGTCGGGTCTAATGCCGGCCTGAAGTCGGGAAAGCACGTAATTTCAATACTTTCAGGGCATCTCAGCCTTGCGGGAAGGGTGCGCGACTGATACATTAGCCGACCCGATCCGGGAGTTGCTTTCTACGGCCCTTCATCATGGTGTTCAAGAGTCTGCGCGGCATTTTTTCCAATGACCTGTCGATTGATCTCGGCACGGCCAATACGCTCATCTATGTGCGCGGTGAGGGCATCGTGCTCAACGAACCCTCCGTGGTGTCGCTGCGCATGGACCGGGGCCCTGGCGGGCCGCAGTACGTTGCGGCCGTCGGCATGGAGGCGAAGCGCATGCTCGGGCGCACGCCGGGCAACATTCGCACGGTGCGGCCGCTGAAAGACGGCGTGATCGCTGACTTCAACATGACCGAAGCCATGCTGCAGCATTTCATCCGCAAGGTGCACACATCCCGTTTCCTGCGCCCAAGCCCGCGCGTGCTGGTGTGCGTGCCGTGCAGTTCCACCCAGGTGGAGCGCAAGGCCATCAAGGAGTCGGCGGAAGGGGCGGGTGCGCGTGAGGTATTCCTGGTCGAGGAACCCATGGCGGCGGCCATCGGCGCCGGTATCCCGGTGCACGAGGCGCGCGGCGCGATGGTGCTCGATATCGGCGGCGGCACATCGGAGGTCGCGGTGATCTCGCTCAACGGGTTGGTGTATTCCAACTCGGTGCGCGTGGGTGGTGACCAATTTGACGAGGCCATTATCAATTACGTGCGGCGCAACTACGGCACCCTGATCGGTGAGACCACGGCAGAGCGTATCAAGATCGAGATCGGCTGCGCGTGGCCCGATGAAACGCCACAGGAAATGGAGGTCTCAGGCCGTAATCTGGCCGAGGGCGTGCCACGTAACATAACCATCACCAGTAACGAGGTGCTCGAGGCGCTGAACGAAAATCTCTCCAGCGTGCTCGAAGCAGTCAAGACGGCGCTGGAGCAAACGCCGCCAGAGCTTTGCGCGGATGTCGCCGAAACCGGCATCGTCCTCACCGGCGGCGGCGCACTGCTCCGCGGCATCGACCGGCTGATCAGCGAGGAAACCGGCCTGCCGGTGTTTCCGGCGGACGATCCCCTGACCTGCGTCGCTCGCGGCGGCGGTCGGGCGCTCGAGTTGATGGACCAGGCCGGAGGAGACTTTTTCACGCTCCATTAATCGACCGACGCGGGCGCTTCTTTCATCGTGAGCGACGAAAATCGCCCCCGGAATCGCAACACAGATGACTTCGCCTATGGCGCGAAGCGCCAACCGCGAAGATAGATGAACCCGAGAGGACGGACAGGCTGGAAGTTCGACGGGTAGGAAAGAACTGATTTGCCTACAGGCTCACCCGGCGTCAAAACAAACTTCTTCGGGCCCGGCGCCCAGACCGCCAGGCTGATGCTCTACGGATTACTGGCCATCGTCCTGATGGCCATCGACCAACGCGGCCACTATGTCCCGCGCGTGCGCGCCGCGATCGGCGACGTTTTGGAACCGGTGTATCACCTGGTCGACTGGCCGGTTCGCGCCGCCGAATCGGTCGCCGCTTACTTCGGCAGCAAGAACGAACTACAAGACAACAACGACGCCATGCGCGAGGCGCTGCTGGCCCAGGAAGCGGATCTCCAACGCCTGGCAACACTGCAGGAGGAAAACCGCCGATTGCGGGCCCTGCTCGAAGGCGGCGATGTGCTGGTGTTCCAGACCCGCTTTGCCGAGCTGGTACGCGTTGACCTCGATCCGTTTTCCCACCGCGTGATGATCAATAAGGGCGCCGCCGACGAGGTCGAGGTCGGCCAGGCGGTGATTGACGCCGAAGGGGTGATGGGGCAGGTCGAGGACGTCGGCCTGCACATGGCTACGGTGCGCCTGATCTCCGACCCGAATCACGCGCTGCCGGTGCAGGTCAATCGCACCGGGTTGCGCACCATTGCGCTTGGCACCGGTGAAACCGGCACCCTGCTGCTCAGCAGCGTGCCTCTCGAGGCCGATATTCGCGAGGGCGACCTGGTGGTCACGTCCGGCCTCGGTGACCGGTTTCCGGGTGGTTACCCGGTGGCCACGATCGTCAGTGTAGTCCGCCAGGAGGGCCAGACATTTGCCGGGGTGGTGGCCCGTCCTCTGGCTTCGCTTGACCGGGGCCGCGAGGTATTGCTGGTGGTGCCGCAGTTCAACCAGGACGATTTCATCGGCCCGCCGGACAACCGCTCAATGTCGCCCAGTGAGGCGTCGGCGGAGGATGAAGGCGAGGGGGCTCCGGAATCATGACTCGGCGGCGCGACAACGCCAGGGCGTTCTACTTCACGCTTTTCCTCGCCGTGGTGCTCGCCGTGCTTCCGCTGCCCGGCGCCGTTGCGGTGGTTTGGCCGTTCTGGATGGCGCTGGTGGTGATCTACTGGATGCTGGAATTTCCCCGTTTCATGCCGCTGGGCCTGGCTTTTGCCGTCGGGCTGCTGCTTGACTTTCTGACCGCCAGTCTGCTCGGACTGCATGCGCTGCGGTTGGTCATCCTGGCCTACCTGGTGCTGCGGTTCCGCGCCCGCCTGCGGTTTTTCCCGCCGTGGCAACTCGGCCTGTCGGTGTTCGCTTTGCTGCTCAACGACCGCATCATTTTGCTGTGGATCAATACGCTGGTCGGTCAGCCCTTGCCGCCACTGACTTACTGGTTACCCGCCATCACCGGCGGGCTGGTTTGGCCGTTGCTGTTTGTCGGGCTCGACCGTATACGCAGCGCCGCCTGGAGACGCCCGGCATGAACCGCCGGGCGCTGGCGCAGGCTTTGGGGGTGAAAACGCTGGGCGGCGGCAACCGCCGCGGCCGTGACATCAAGGATTCGGCTGAGGAGCAACGGCGGTTTCGCAGGCGCGCCACCGAAGCCTTTCTGCTGATCGCACTGGCCTGCTTGCTGTTGCTGATGCGGTACGTTTACCTGCAGGTCGTCAGCCACGAGGAATACGCCGCCCGCTCGACCAACAACCAGGTCAAGATTGTGCCCGTAGCGCCAAATCGCGGCTTGATCTACGACCGCAGGGGTCGCCCTCTGGCTGAAAACCGGCCGGCATTCCAACTGCAGATCATTCCCGAGAAAGCCGGCGCGCTCGACCAGACTCTGGAGCGGCTGGCCGAGCTGGTCGACCTGCCCGAAGACGCGGCCGAGCGTTTCGAAAGCAGCCGCAAGCGCTATCGCAGCTTCGATGGCGTGCCGGTGAAGTTCGACTTGAGCGAGGCGGAAGTCGCCCGTTTCGCGGTCAACCGGCACTTGTTCTCCGGCGTGGATGTGGTGCCGTACCTGGCGCGCCATTATCCGCACCGGGACTTACTCACTCATGTGCTTGGCTACGTGGGGAGAATCGATGAGGATGACCTGCGATCGATTGACACCGCCGATTACCGCGCCACCACTCATATCGGCAAGCTGGGGATCGAGCGTTCTTACGAGCGCAGGCTGCACGGCAACAGCGGCCTGGAAAAGGTGGAAACCAACGTCCAGGGCCGGGTGCTCAGGTCCCTCGGGCGCCAGGCCCCGCAACACGGCGATGACCTGATCCTGTCCCTTGACCTGAGCGTACAGCGGGCAGCCTGGGATGCCCTCGGTGATCGCCCGGGCGCCGTCTTCGCCATGGACCCGCGAGACGGATCCGTCCTGGCCCTGGTCAGCAAACCCGGCTATGACCCGAACCTGTTCGTCACCGGCATAGACAGGGAAGCCTATGCGGCAATCGTCGCCGACCCCGACCGTCCGCTGTTCAATCGTGCCCTGCAGGGTGGCTACGAACCCGGTTCGACCTTCAAGCCCTTTGTCGGCCTTGCCGGGCTGGAGCTGGGACTGATCGAGCCCGGCCAGCGGGTGTTTTCGAGCGGCTATTATTATTTGCCCGGCCAGGAGCGGCCGTTCAGGGACTGGAAGAAGGGCGGCCACGGTTGGGTGGACGTCCGCGGCGCCCTGGAGGAATCGGTCAACACCTATTTCTACGGCCTGGCCTACGAACTCGGGATCGACCGAATTCACGACTACCTCGCGCAGTTTGGATTCGGTCAGCCGACCGGGCTTGACTTGCAGGGCGAGAATTCCGGCATCCTGCCGTCGCGGGACTGGAAGCGCGGCAAATACAGCGAGCCCTGGTATCCCGGCGAAACGGTCATTGCCGGCATCGGGCAGGGTTTTAACGTGGTCACACCGATCCAGCTCAGCACCGCGGTGAGCGCGCTGGCCAACGGCGGGGCGCTGTTCTCGCCGCGCCTGCTGCTGGCGGACAAGCCGCCGGGGGCTGCCCAGGCGATACTGGAACATGCGCCGGTGGCCAGGCGTATCCCGGTGTTGGAGGAGGACAACTGGGCGGCCATTCGCGAGGGCATGCGGCGCGTCATAAACGGCCCGCGCGGAACGGCGCGGGCCATTGCCGGGCTGGTGCCGTACGAGATGGCAGGCAAAAGCGGCACGGCCCAGGTCGTACGGCAGGCAGAAGATGAAGAGGTCAATCAGGAAGAGGTGGCTCGCCACCTGCGGGACCACGCCTTGTTCATGGCCTACGCCCCCTTCGACGAACCAATGATCGTGGTCGCGGCCATCGTCGAGCACGGAGGTGGCGGTTCGCGCGAAGCTGCGCCGGTCGCCGTGGCCGTCATCGAGGCCTGGCTGAGCCAGGAATTACCGCGCTGAGATGGGACCCAGGCTGATCCCACGCTGGGCCGGGTTGCCGCGCCTCGACGTCCCGCTGCTTCTGGCCCTCATGGTGGTGATGGCCATGGGCCTGGTCGTGCTGTACAGCGCGTCGAACGAGGACATGGGGGCCATCTGGCGCCAGTTGGCGCGGCTCGGGTTCGGACTCGCGGCGCTGCTGGTCCTCAGCCAGGTGCCGCCACACATTCTTCGATTGTGGACGCCGTGGCTCTATGGCGTGGGTGTAATCTTGCTGCTCGCCACCTGGTTCGTGGGGGTTGGTCAGGGCGCCAACCGCTGGCTGGACCTCGGCTTTGTGCGCTTCCAACCGGCCGAAATCATGAAGCTGGCGGTACCGATGATGGTGGCCTGGTACCTGCATCCACGCCTGCTGCCGCCCGGGCTTCGCGATCTCTTGATGACCTTCGCCATTCTGCTGCTTCCGGCCATCCTGATCTTGCGCCAGCCGGATCTGGGAACGGCGGTTCTGGTGGTCATCAGCGGCGGGTTTACGCTGTTTCTGGCTGGTCTGCAGTGGCGCTTCATCCTCGGCGTGATCGGGCTCGCCGCTGCAGCGGCGCCGGCCCTGTGGCTGGTCATGCATGAGTATCAGCGCGAGCGGGTGCGGACCTTCCTCGACCCGGAATCGGACCCACTGGGCAGTGGCTGGAACATCATCCAGTCGAAAATCGCGGTGGGTTCGGGCGGCCTGTCGGGCAAGGGCTGGCTCAACGGCACCCAGTCCCGGCTGGAATTCATCCCCGAGCGCCACACCGATTTCATCCTGGCGGTGGGATCGGAGGAATTTGGTCTGATCGGAGTCGCCCTGTTGCTGGTGCTCTACGTTTTCATAACCGGTCGCGGGCTGTACATCGCGGGGCTCGCCCGCGACACCTATTCAAGGCTTCTGGCGGGCAGCCTGAGCCTGACGTTTTTTGTCTACGTGCTGGTCAACGCCAGCATGGTGGCGGGCATGCTTCCGGTGGTGGGTATCCCGTTGCCGCTGATCAGTTACGGCGGCACGTCGGCGGTTACGCTGCTGGCGGGATTCGGCATTTTAATGTCCATTTACGGCCACCGGAATTTCATACGATAGCGGGCATACTGCGGCGACGAGCGGCATCCCCTGAGGCTGCTAGTCCGGGCAGTCACGTTCTCGCGCCCTCCATGGGGCTCGGGTAAACTCCGGGTTTTGGTCTGGCGTGTCGCCCGGCCCTCGCGGGCAAGTCGAGCGTTGGCAGGGAACATTAACATCAATCCACCAGTCCACTCACAGGTTGCAAAGGGAATTCATGCAAGGATGAAACGAATTTTAAGTCTGCTGCTCGCATCGCTGCTGACCACCTCGTGCCATGCCGACTCCGTTCCCGATACGCCCCAGGATCATCCCGGGATGGAGGACTTCGCCAGCAAGGCAGCTGCGCAATACCAGTTGCCGGAGGAAGAGGTGCTGGAATTGCTCAGGCAGGCACAGTTTCGGCAGTCAATCGTGGACGCCATCAGCCGGCCCGCGGAGAGCAGGCCGTGGTATCAGTACCGCCCGATTTTCCTGACGGACCCGCGCATCGAGGGTGGCGTCAGGTTCTGGCGTGACAACGAAGCGCGCGTAGCGGCGGCGGCTGAAGAGTATGGTGTCGACCCGGAATACATCGTCGCCATCATCGGCGTCGAAACCTTTTATGGGGGCAATACGGGCAGCTATAGGGTGCTGGACGCCCTGGCCACTTTGGCTTTCTACTACCCAGACACCGGTAACGATCGCAGTGACTTCTTCGCCGACGAGCTGATGCAATTTCTGGTGCTGGGCGAGGAAGAGGGCATTCCCGTCACCGAGGTGACCGGCTCCTACGCCGGCGCCATGGGGCTCGGCCAGTTCATTCCGAGCAGTTATCGGGCTTATGCGGTCGATCTCGACGGTGACGGGCGCCGCGACCTGTGGAGTTCGCTCGACGATATCGTCGGCAGCGTAGCGAATTATCTGCATGTGCACGGTTGGCAGGCGGGCAGCCTGGTGGCCGTCGATGCCGAGAGGAGGTCCGACGCTGACCCCGCCTTGATCGCCAGTCGCAACTACAAACCGGCCAACGCGGTCGCGCGAATTGCCGAGCAGGGTTACACCACCAGCGCCGATGTGGGTGCGGACGCGCAGGCGGCCGTGCTCAGCCTGGAAGAAGCCGATGGCGATCGCTTCTGGCTGGTGTTCAACAATTTCTATGTCATCACCCGCTACAACCGCAGCCCGCTCTACGCCATGGCGGTGCACGAGCTCGCCGAGGCGATTCGCAACGGGAAGGAGGGCTGAACCGTGGGCGCTTTGAAGCCCGTAGTGGCTGGCCTGGTCGTCACCGTGGTGCTGGCGTCCTGCGGCGGAAAATCCAAAACCAGGGATGGCGATATCCAGGACGGGCCGTCCTACACCGGCATGCGCGCCTCCGAAGTTGCCGACGCCGTGCCGCGCGAGGAACCCCTGGCGCGCTACGGCAATCATTCGCCCTACGAGGTATTCGGCAAGAAATACACCGTGATGTCGAGCAGCCGCGGTTATCGCGAGGTGGGGACCGCATCCTGGTATGGATCAAAGTTCCACGGCAGGCGCACTTCGAGCGGCGAAGTCTACGACATGCATCTGGCCACGGCCGCGCACAAGACTCTGCCCCTGCCCACCTATGCCGAGGTCACTAATCTCGACAACGGCCGCAGGGTCATCGTCAAGATCAATGATCGGGGGCCGTTCAAGGGCAAACGACTGATCGACCTGTCGTACGGCGCAGCGCTCAGGCTGGGGATGATCGGCACCGGCACGGCCCGGGTCGAGGTACGCGCCCTCACGCCTGCCGATTACGACTCCGGGACCCGCATGGTCGCGGCCGGGAGCACAGGCTCTCCAACCGCGACGGGGTCAGCCGGGGGGCACGGCTTGTTTCTCCAGATG
>JBFHEJ010000074.1:0-9317 GCA_041584255.1 Lysobacterales bacterium | reverse complement strand
GATCGAGTCGGTCGAGTTGAGGCACGCGCCCTTCGTCCTTTGGATCCAGAACCTTTCGGCAAGGGACCCTTACTTCATTCTGCCGGCGCTCAACGCGGTCTTCATGATCGCCACCCAACGGCTGACCCCGACCATGGGCATGGACCCCGTTCAGCGCAAGATGATGAACGCCATGCCGATTGTGTTCTCGGTGCTGTTTGCCTTCTTCCCGGCGGGCCTGGTGCTCTATTGGGCGACCAACGCCGGTTTGTCCCTCGCCCAGCAGTTGTATATCACGCGTAAAATCGAACGCTCTTGATGGGGTCGCAGTAAAGTGCCAGAGTGCGTCACTCTGGCACTTTACTCTGACTCCACGTTTGCACGTTTGTGACGCCAAGTTAATGTCCGCCGCTGACACCATCTGCGCCGTCGCCACTCCGCCGGGCATCGGCGGTATCGGGGTCGTTCGCCTCTCCGGGCCCAAGGTGCCGGACATCGCCAAGGCCATCGTCGGGCGCGTGCCGCAGCCCCGCCTGGCCACGTTTGCCAGCTTCGTCGACACGGCCGGCGACACCATCGACAGCGGGATTGCCCTGCTGTTTTCCGCGCCCAATTCATTCACCGGCGAAGACGTCCTGGAACTCCAGGCTCATGGTGGGCCGGTCATTCTCGACATGCTGTTGCGGCGGGCGTTGGAACTCGGGGCGCGCATGGCGCGCCCGGGAGAGTTCTCGGAGCGGGCCTTTCTCAACGACAAGATCGACCTGGTGCAGGCTGAAGCCATCGCCGACCTGATCGAATCCGGCACGGAGGCTGCGGCAAGGGCGGCACAGCGTTCACTGGAAGGAAATTTCTCGGCGGCGGTGGGCGGGCTGCAACGCGCGTTGACCGACCTGCGCGTTTACGTTGAATCGGCTATCGACTTTCCCGATGAAGAAATCGACTTTCTGGCCGAGAGCGACGTGGCCGAGCGACTGGAGGCCGCCATCGAACAACTCGGCACCTTGCTGCAGGAAGCACGCCAGGGCCGGCTGCTGCGTGAAGGCATCATGGCTGCGATTACGGGCCGTCCCAACGCGGGCAAGTCGAGCCTGCTCAACGCCCTTGCCGGAAGCGAAGTGGCGATCGTCACCGAGGTGCCCGGGACCACCCGGGATGTACTGCGCGAGCAGATCCACATCGAGGGCATTCCCCTGCATGTCGTCGACACGGCAGGCATTCGGGAAACGGACGATGTGATCGAGGCGGAAGGCATTCGACGCGCGCGCGAAGCCCTCGCCGGCGCCGATGTCGTGCTGAACGTCATCGACGCCACCTGCCGGCAACCGGCTGAGCCGACTTCCGCCACAAGCCAGATTGATGTACTCAACAAGATCGACCTGCTGGATGCCGCCCGCCGTTCCGAGCTGGGGGCGTCAGCCAGCGGACGCGCGCTGGCCACCGTCATGATCTCCGCGAAGACCGGCGAAGGCCTGGATGCACTGCGGTCGGCCGTGTTGCAAGCGATGGGTACAAACGCGCCACAGGAGGGCAGCTTTTCGGCGCGTCAGCGGCACGTCGATGCGCTGCGACGGGTTGGCGCCCATCTGCGGCAAGGGCGTGATCAGCTGATCGAGCACCAGGCCGGCGAGCTGTTGGCTGAGGAACTGCGGCTGGCACAGAATGCGCTCGGTGAGATCACCGGCGAAGTGACTCCCGACGACCTGCTGGGCCAGATTTTTGCGAGCTTCTGCATTGGCAAGTAGGCTCTGGCTGTCTCCAGGCCCAATTAGCCGTGTTTTGAGAGAATGAACCGCCAATCCCTGACTGCCATCGCTTGCGGCGTCGTACCGATGACGCTCATACACCTGGCGTACTGGCTCAACATCGAGGCGGGTACCGCCATGGATTCGCAGTTCATCTGCAACCCGTACCTGGACGGATGCGTGTCGACCAGCCGGGCAGTTCGCTCGGGCCCGGGATTGCTCTGGTTCAAGGCGGTGATGCTGCCGGTGGCGGTATTGATGCTGATGACATGGCGCTCCCTGGGGTCATGGATGGCCCGGTTTGGCGACGACCTGCCCGGCGTGCGTCGCTGGACGATTCGTCTCGGCATCGGTGGGGCGATCGCCCTCGTGTTTTATGTGCTCTATCTTGGCACCGAGGGAGCGGTCTATTCCTGGCTGCGACGTTATGGCGTCATATTCTTCTTCGGTTTCACCGCCCTGGCGCAGCTCGTTGCGGCACGCTTCGTAGTTCACGTCTTCCCGGCGGGCTCGCCGCGCATCGCTGGCCTGCTGATCGGTGCGGTCACCCTCGAATGGGGCATCGGTGTTTTTTCGGTTCTGAAGCGGTTCCTGTTTGAAGATGCCGCGTTTATCGACCGCCTGGAAAACATCACGGAATGGGCCATGATTGCCGTCATGTCCGTGGCTTACGTGTTAATCGGACTGCTGATGCGACGCGGCCGGCACACCACCGAAACACCATCGAATCGCGGTTGACAGTACCACCCCGAAAGCGGATGGTATGTGTCCCCCGTACCCATGCCCAATCACTGCTGAAGCTTTGGACCGACAAGCCATGCTGGACCAGACCAAGACCCAACTGAATCTCAAGAATCCCGATTTGCTGCGTGAACAGGCTTATATCGACGGCGCCTGGGTAGACGCCGACGATGGCGGGACCTTCAACGTGACCAATCCGGCCGACGGCTCACTCGTGGCCGCGGTGCCGGAAATGGGCGAAGCCGAAACCCGCCGGGCTATCGAAGCCGCTTCCCGGGCATGGCCGGAATGGCGGGCGAAAACGGCCAAAGAGCGAGGCGTCATCTTGCGCCGCTGGTACCAGCTTCTGATGGACAACCAGGACGACCTCGCCGCCCTCATGACCGCGGAGCAAGGCAAGCCACTGGCCGAGTCATCCGGGGAGATCGCCTATGGCGCATCATTTATCGAGTGGTTCGCGGAGGAAGGCAAACGTGTTTACGGCGATGTCATTCCCACGCACATGAGCGATCGCCGAATCGTCGTCATCAAGCAGCCCGTTGGCGTGGTCGCCGCCATCACGCCGTGGAATTTCCCCAACGCCATGATTACGCGCAAGGCGGGACCGGCCCTGGCAGCCGGCTGCACCTTCGTCGCCAAACCCGCTTCGGAAACCCCGCTTTCGGCCCTTGCCATCTGCGTTCTGGCGGAGCAGGCCGGCGTGCCGGCGGGGGTGCTCAACGTGGTGACATCGACCCATTCGCGCGAGGTCGGCGAGGAACTGACGACCAGCCCGCTGGTGCGCAAGTTCTCCTTTACCGGCTCGACCGGTGTCGGCAAGCAGCTCATCAAGCAATGCGCCTCGACTGTGAAACGCGTTTCGATGGAGCTCGGCGGCAACGCGCCGTTCATTGTTTTCGACGACGCCGACATCGACGCGGCGGTGAAGGGCGCCGTCATTTCCAAGTATCGCAATGCCGGGCAGACTTGCGTGTGCGCCAATCGAATTTACGTGCAGTCCGGGGTCTACGACGAGTTTGTCGAGAAGTTCACCGATGCCGTTCGCGAGATGAAGGTCGGCCGCGGCGAAGAAGAAGGTGTCAACATCGGCCCGCTGATTTCGCAAAGCGCCATCGACAAAGTTCAAGAGCTGTTGCAGGACGCGCTCGACAAGGGCGCCAGGGTTACACTCGGTGGTTCACAGCACGAACTTGGTGCACTGTTTTTCCAGCCAACGGTGGTCAGGGATGCCACCCAGGACATGGATTTCGCGCGCGAAGAGATCTTCGGACCGCTGGCCCCAATATTTAGTTTCGATCAGGACGAAGACGTGGTCGAGATGGCCAACGACACTGAGTTCGGCCTGGCCTCGTATTTCTACGCCCGCGACATCGGCCGCGTCTGGCGGGTGGCTGAAGCCCTCGAATACGGCATGGTTTGCGTCAACGATGGAATCCTCTCAACCGAAGTTGCGCCCTTTGGCGGCGTCAAGGAATCCGGGGTTGGCCGCGAGGGCTCCAAGTACGGCATCGACGAATTCATCGAGATCAAATACCTGACCCTGGCCGGGCTCTGATTTGGGAGAGGTAAGTGAATGGACCGGAAGGTTTTGATCAGAACTGTTTTTGCAGTTGCGCTACTGGCCATCTTCTCCGGCCTGTTTGCAGCTAACGACCGCCCATTGGAAGAACAGTGGGCACCCAGTGAATGGGGCCCTGAGGATAAAGTGGGTGCAGTCAATCGCACTACGCCTGAAATCGTACTCACGGCCATGAAGCTGGTGAAACAGGGCAAGGTGGCGACGCTGGGCAAGGTGTATCAGTCCGACATGCCGGTATTTGGTACGCGCTCCTGGAAATTGACCATACCGTACAACGGTGGGCCATCGTGGGGCCCCCAGGAGCTGGTGGGAAACGAGGAGCTTGTAACTGCAGAGCTTGGCCAGGTCGGCACACAGTTTGATGGGCCGGGACACATCGGTGTACGCACCTCAGAGGGTGATTTCTATTACAACGGTCGCATGATCGAAGAAGTCGGAACGCCAACGGGGCTTGGGCCGCTGGGTGTAGAGCACGTGGCGCAAAAAGGCTTTGTCTGCCGCGGTGTGCTGCTCAATGCCGCCGCCTATCGCGGCATGGAAGCACTGCCGATACCTTCACCGCCCCCTAACGAAGGGGATCCTGGCATTGTCACCGACGAGGACGTCCAAGCCATGATAGAGCGGCAAGGCATCGCGCCGATCGGCGAGGGGGATTGCGTATTTCTCTATACTGGCCACGGCAACCTCTGGCATCCGCGCTTGTGGGACACCTACACACCCGAGGAAAAGGCCGAGCGCAGACAGGAATTCAACGCCGGACAGCCCGGCTTTGGTATTTCCGCCTGTGACTACCTGGCCGAGCGCAAGGTGATCCTCGTGGGGGGCGACAACTGGGGCACGGAAGCGGGTGCCCCGGGCACTCTTTTCGGTGAGAACGAACAGCCGGCCGAGTGCCATATCAGGCTCATTGTCAAACACGGCATCTGGAACATCGAAAACCTGGACCTCACACAACTGGTCGAAGAAGGTGTATACGAATTCCTTTTCGTCTGGGCGCCGCTCAAGATGAAGGGCGCCACGGGATCACCCGGAAACCCGGTGGCGCTTTACTGAAAGAGCGGGGACTGACGCCTGCGGGTTGTATCCAAGGTAGAAGTGCACGCTTGCTCCTGCGCAATCGTGAGTAACTGCTATATTTGATCGGCCGCACTCTCTCCACGATTGACTTGACCGCGCATGCGTCAGATCAAAAGAAATTGCGACTCCGAATTTGCCCCCGGCGCACGCCGAAAAACCGCGCGGCGTTCCGTTACCTGCCAGCGCGCAGCACCGAGGTAGAACACCGATGAGTTTTCAGCTGACCTACGCCACCATGTTCGACCCACCTGCCGAAATACATCAGCGCTTCGACGCTGCCGCCGAGAAAGCGATGGCCAACCTCGGCCAGCGCTATCACTGTTTCATCGACGGCGAGGATCGACCGCTCGAAGCATACAAGCCGCTACGAAGCCCGATCGATCAGGCGCTGATCATTGGCGAGTTCGCCAGCGCGTCGGCCTCGGAGGTCGACGAAGCGATGCAGGCTGCGAGCGGGGCCTTTCCATCCTGGCGGCGTATGCCTATTCAACAACGCCTTGCTTTGCTTCGCCGTGCAGGCGACTTGCTGGAGGAGCGGGTTTATGACATCTCGGCCGGGCTCAGCCTCGAAGTTGGCAAGAATCGCATGGAGGCCCTGGGCGAGGCCCAGGAAACAGTCGACTTTTTCAGACTGTATTGCGACCAGTTTGAAAGCGCCGAGGGTTTCGATCGGCCCCTGCCCGACGATCCCATCGAAGGATTCCGGTCCCACAACCGCAGCGTCATGCGGCCTCATGGCGTGTGGCTGGTGATCGTGCCCTTCAACTTCCCGATTGCGCTTGCGGGCGGACCGGTGGCTGCCGCGCTGGTGACCGGCAACACCGTGGTGCTCAAGGGCGCCAGCACTACACCCCTGGCCGGGCGCTTGCTGGCCGACTGCCTGCGGGATGCAGGTTTGCCCCCCGGCGTGTTCAACTACGTGATGGGCAGCGGCAGCGTTGTCGGAGAGGCGCTGGTCGACCACCCGCTGACCGCGGGCATCACGTTCACCGGCTCACATGAGACAGGCATGCGCATCATTCGCAAGATGGTCGGGGGGCGTTATCCGCGGCCGTGTATTGCCGAAATGGGTGGCAAGAACCCCTGCATCGTCACCGACAAGGCCGACCTGGAACGCGCCGCGCTCGGCATCATGCGCTCCGGCTTCGGCATGGGCGGTCAGAAATGCTCTGCGGTTTCGAGGCTCTACGTTCACCAGGACGTGGCCGACGACCTCATCGAGGCCCTCAGGGCTAGCATCAAAGGCATCACCATAGGCAACCCGCTGGAGCAGAAAAACTACCTTGGCCCGCTCGCCACCGAGTCGGGCTACCAAGCGTACGGAGAATATTCCAGGCAACTGCAGGGCAACGGCAGCCGCATCCTGGCCGGTGGCGAATATCTCGATGACGGGGACTTCGCCCGCGGGTTTTATGTGCAAGCAACGCTGGCCGAAGCGAATGGCAACCACCCCCTATGGCAACACGAAATGTTCGTACCGATCGTGATGCTCGAGCGCTGCGCCAGCAACGCGGAAGCCATGGAAAAAGCCAACGCCACTCCCCTCGGGCTCACCGCCGGTTTCTACGGCGGTGATGACGAGGTCCAGTGGTTCCTCGACAACATCGAGGCGGGCGTGACCTACGCCAACCGACCGCAGGGCGCCACCACCGGGGCCTGGCCGGGGTATCAGCCGTTCGGTGGCTGGAAGGGTTCCGGGAACACCGGCAAGGCTATCGCCTCGTTCTATTATCTGCAGCAGTACTTGCGCGAGCAATCGCAGACGGTGGTCGAGTAGGCCCAATGTTCACCACGCTCAGCGATGCCATCGCGCGGCACGTTCGAGATGGAGTCTGCGTGGCCTTGGAGGGGTTTACCCACCTGATTCCCTTCGCCGCTGGCCAGGAGATCATCCGCCAGGGCATCACCGGCCTTCACCTGGTGCGCATGACACCCGATCTTCTGTACGACCAGATGATCGGCATGGGCTGTGCCCGCGCCCTGACCTTTTCCTGGGGAGGCAATCCGGGCGTGGGTTCGCTGCACCGCCTGCGCGACGCCGTAGAGAACCGCTGGCCCGTGCCCCTGTTGCTGGACGAGCGCAGCCATGCCGAGATGGCAGTGGCTTATACCGCGGGTGCCAGTGCGCTGCCCTGCGGCGTCATGAAAGGCCCGCCTCTGACTGACCTGGCGACACTGTCCACTGACCGCGTCCGCCCGCTGTCCTGCCCTTTCACGGGCCAGGCCCTCATTGCGGTGTCAGCCGTCACCCCCGATGTCACCATTCTCCACGCCCAGCAGGCGGACGGCGATGGCAATGTGCTGTTGCGCGGCATCATCGGCGCTGCCCGCGAGGCGGCGATGGCGGCGCGATGTGTGATCGCTACCGTCGAGGAACGGGTCGAAAGGCTCACCGCCGACATGAACGCGGTGATCCTTCCGCACTGGCTGATCAGCGCGATCGCCGTGGTGCCCGGCGGCGCCTGGCCCTCGTACGCTCAGGGACATTACCCGCGGGACAACGCCTTTTATTCCGACTGGGACGGCATCGCCCGTGATCGCGAACGATTCTCGGCCTGGATGAAGGCAAATGTGCTCGGCTGCGCAGACCACGGTTCGATGCTGAGACAGCTCGGAGTGGCGTCATGAAAGATGCCGGTTACAGCCGCGACGAGATCATGACGGTGACTGCCGCGCGTCAGCTAGCCGGCGGCGCGGTATGTTTCGTTGGCATCGGGCTGCCCAGCGCGGCCTGCAACCTGGCGCGCCAAAGCCACGCCCCTGGGCTGGTCCTGATTTACGAATCCGGCACCGTCGACACCCGACCCGAGGTGTTGCCGCTGTCCATCGGCGACAGCGAACTGGCTGAGACCGCCACCTGCGTGGTGCCGCTGCCAGAGGTGTTCGCCTATTACCTGCAGGGCGGGCGCGTCGATGTCGGCTTTCTCGGTGCGGCGCAGATCGACCGCTTCGGCAACCTCAACAGTACGGTCATCGGCGATTACCAGAAGCCGAAGGTGCGCCTTCCCGGCGCCGGCGGCGCGCCCGAGATCGCCACTCACGCCCGCCAGGTAATGGTCGTGATGCGCCAGTCCACCCGCAGCTTCGTCGAGCAGCTAGACTTTTGCACCTCATGCGGCTACCTCAACGGCGGGGGCGAACGACAACGGAGCGGGTTGCCGGGCGCCGGGCCGCGCAGAGTGATTACCGATTTCGGCATGCTGGAACCCGAGGCCGAATCCGACGAATTGGTGCTGACCGCAGTCTATCCGGACGTCACCGTGGAACAAGTGCAGGAGGCGACCGGCTGGCCGTTACGGGCCGCGCCCAGGGTCGAGACGCTGGCTGCGCCCCGCAGCGAGGAACTCGCGGCGCTGCGCGCGCTTCACGCCCGCACCCGGGCCGCCCATGCCGAGCCGGTGCGGATTGCGCTGCCGGGCTGAATACATAGGAGATCAAGGATGCGCCACCCATGAAATCGAGCCACATCCGAACCGAATTGCCCGGACCCAGGGCACGGGCGCTGATGGAGCGGGACAAGGCGGTGATTTCACCTGTGTCGCCGCGCGAGTATCCCTTCGTCATGTCACACGGAAAGGGCGTCGAGGTGTGGGACGTCGACGGCAATCGGTTTCTCGATTTTGCCGCGGGCATCGCGGTTTGCGCCACCGGCCACAGTCACCCCGCGGTGGTCGAGGCGATTACGCAGGCGGCCGGGCGCTTCCTGCACATTTCCGGCGACTACTGGCACGAGGGCCACGTGTGCCTCGGCGAGAAAATCAACCAGCTCGACCCCATGGGCGAGCCGGTGATGAGCTTCATGTGCCAATCCGGCACCGAGGCGGTCGAGGGGGCGCTCAAGCTGGCCCGTTACGTCACCGGCCGCCAGCGCTTCATCGGATTTCTCGGCGGCTTTCACGGCCGCACCATGGGCTCGCTCGCCTTTACTTCCAGCAAATACACGCAGCAAAAGGGCTTTTTCCCGGCCATGCCCGGGGTCATGCACGTGCCCTATCCCAACAATTTCCGGCCGGTGCTGGCGGGTGAAGAGCAGGGCGCGGCGGTGCTGCATTACATCGAGGAGGTGCTGTTTCCCAGTGTGCTGCCGCCCGGCGAGGTGGCCGCCGTGCTGATCGAGCCGTTGCAGGGCGAAGGCGGCTACCTGGTGCCCCCGGACGGCTTTCTCGAGGGCCTGCGCGAACTGTGCGACCGCCACG
>JBFHEJ010000073.1:0-9340 GCA_041584255.1 Lysobacterales bacterium | reverse complement strand
GTCTCGCCCGGATCGAGAACGCCGTCCATGTTGCCGACCGTGTTAACGTCGGGACACGTCACGGTGCTCAGATCGTCGGTGACGGTCACCGGACCGGCCAGCGAGACGTTACCCGTATTGGTCACATCGTAGGTGTAGTTCAGGACATCACCGACCATGTTGTAGTCGGAGCCCGGGCCCATGCCCTGCTTGTCCAGCAACAGAGCCGCTACCTGTCCAAGCGGTACGATCTCATCGCCGGTATCCGTGGCGCAATCCGGCGTCTGCGGGCAGTCGCCCTGAGCCGTCGCGGTGTTCATCACCGAGCCGTTATTGATGTCGGCCTGGGTAATGGCATAGCTCGCCATGCACTGCACCATCGCCATCGGAGCCAGCGACGGAATCGGATTGCCACCCGCACAACTGATGGCGCTCAGGCCCGCCAGCGGATCGGTGACGTCGATGTTGCTCAACGTCACATTCCCCGTATTGGTGACATCGAACGTGTAATTGATGATGTCGCCCGGATCGGCCTGGCCGTCGCCACCGTCGTCCAGAACGCCGGTCTTGGCGATCAGGACGGCCGGATTCTGCTGGGCGTCGGCAATTTCGCAGTCTTCAGGGGAAGTTGTTCCGTCCGCTGAAGCGGTTGCGCAGTTTTCAACCGTGCCGTTGTCGATGTCCGCCTGGGTAACCACGTAGCTCGCCGTACACTGGATGGTTTCACCCGGATCGAGGAATGCGTCATTGTTGCCCACCGTGCTGACATCCGGACACATCTCGTTGGTGGTCAGGTTGTCGTCGATGACGACCGGGCCGGCAAGGGAGACGTTACCCGTATTGGTCACATCGAAGGTGTAGCTCAGGACATCACCGACCATGTTGTAGTCGGACGCCGGGCCGCTGCCCTGCTTGTCCACGGTCAGTTCAGGCACCTGGCCTAGCAGCACGGTCTCCGGATTGGAATCCAAGGCACAGCCCGCCACCTGCGGGCAGTCACCGATGACATTGCCGACATTGTTGACCTGGCCGAAGTTGATGTCTGCCTGCGTGATCATGTAGCTCGCGGTGCAAACCACCGCAGGGTCGCCCGGGGCCAGCGCTAAGAGACCGTTACCCGGAGGCGGGCAGGTGATTGCGCTGAGGCCCGGCAGCGGGTCAATAAGGAGGATGTTGGTAAGGTTGACGTTTCCGGTGTTCGTCACCGAGAAACTGTAATTGATCGTGTCGCCGGCATCGGCCTGTCCGTCACCGCCGTCGTCGAGCACACCGGTCTTCTGGATGTCGATGGTCGGATCCTGCGGAATAATCTCGGTATTGTCATTGGTATCGCTGACCGGGCAGCCGAATGCGCAATCTGCCACCACCGAAGCGGTGTTCATTAATTCGCCCGCATCGATGTCGGCCTGGGTGATCGTATAGCTGGCGGTGCACAGCACCTTTGCCATGGGAGCCAATGGACCGGGGATGGGATTGCCACCCGGGCAGCTGATCGCGCTCAGACCAGGCAGCGCGTCCGTCACCAGGATGTTAGTGAGGTCGATCGTGCCAGCGTTGGTGACATCGAAGGTGTAATTCATGATGTCGCCGGCGTCTACCCTGCCGTCGCCGCCATTGTCGATGACGCCGTCCTTGACGATCGTCACGTCCGGTATGCCAAAGTTGTTGGTGAAGGTGCAGGTCACGTCCACCTGGCTGTTGGCGGGATCCGCATCGTTGTACACCAGCGGCACGGTTACGGTGTCGTTCATGAGGTCGACCATTACCGGCTGGAGATCGTCGCCGACACAGTTTATTGACGTGAGGTTCCAGGACGGCGGCAACCCTGTTTCGGTGATCACGATTTGGGCCATACCCGTGGTGCCGATTTCGCCCACGATCTGCTGGCTCTGGCCATCCTGCAGCGTAAACGGATCGGGCGGATCGAGCATCGCGAACTGCGGGTTATTGTCGCGCGACCAGTCGAAGGTGAAGTCGAGCATGCCGCCGCCCGGCGCATTCTTGACGATGGTCACACCGCCCAGGATGTCCACTGACAGTTCGGACGACCCTTGATAGGAGCACTTCGACTTGTTGTCGAAATCATAGGTGCTCGGAAACCCATCCGGATTACATAGCGTTCTTGGATTGACCTGGTTCCATGAAACCAGGGCTTCCAGGAGGAGGCCGCCGCTCGGACCGGCGATACAGTCCAATCTGACCGGGTCGTCCCAGGCTGGACCACCGGCAAAATTCAGGGGAACCGCCTGAACGAGCGCGTTGTTGACATCGCCGTCGGTATCATTACAAACTTCGCCCGATGCCCCGTCTCCGTCGAAATCGCCAACCTCGAACGGCGGTCCCGGGCTCGTAGTCGAGTTGTGGTTGCCCTGCAAAGGCATCACTTCGCAGGTCGCCGCGCCACCCATACCCGCTTCCACGTTCAGCGGCCGGCCGTCGGTCGCCACCCATATCCCAATGTCGTAGCGTGCGTTGTTGCGGATCGTCAGATCAGCTTCGAGGAATACATCGAGCGTATCGCCGGGAAAACAGTATGGATCGCCCTGGGGACCCACGACCGTAGTCGCAATATTGATATCTGAGGCCGTGCAGATATTGCTGTTGTTGGGTAGGAATTGCATCGGGCAGGTGGTGGCCTGCGCGGCGAAGCCGCTGGACGGTGCGATGGCCAGGCCAGCTGCGACAGCCAGAGAAAACAGAGAAGAGGCAATCGCCGTTTTCGACGCTATCATGAATCGGTGAACGGAAACGTCCAGGTGCTTTGCAGCGCGCATAGGTTCCCCCAAATCCGCAGACTTTGATTTTGTAATGTCCCGGGCGTCGTTCTGTTCTCACAGCACCGACGCTCGACGGCTTCATGCCTCAACTGGAGCCAGTCATCCCTTCACCGGCAGTTTGCATGACTCAAGGCCGTTTGCTGCGCCCAAACCAAAACCCACTGCAATGGCTTGACCTTTTATTTTGGACCCTGGGCTAAGGACTGTCAATAATCATAGGCATAGGGTGGAGGCCCGCGGAGCGCTAACCAAGGCGCACCGCGAGGGTCAGGCAGACCATGATGAACAGGAAAATCAGCAGTTCTCCGTTGCGCCCGGCGAACAGCGCGAACGACCAGTCTGAGCGCAACGCGCGCCACTCGATTTTCGCCGGGATGAGCGCAGGCGTCCGGGCGCGCCAATCGCGCCAGGCTTGCCCGAACAGCTCTTCGAGCTTGCTGTCTTCGTACTTGATCGCCGGCGGATAGAAAAACCACAGGAATGAGACCGTGAGCAGCCAGGCCCAGGGCTCGTTATTCAGAAGGTTGAATCCTATAAAAATCAGTATGTTGCCGACATAGAGCGGGTGACGCACGAAGGAATACGGGCCGGTGGTGGCGAGAATTTCGTTTTTGAACACCGTCCCGGCCGCCCACGCGCGCATCAGAGCGCCGAGCGTCGCCACAACGATGGCGGCCGGCACCCAGATGGATTCGGGCTGCGCGGTCCAGGAGTAAAACAGAATCAGCAGGAAGCCGCTAAACTGCCTGAGAAATTCCTTGTTCCGAATCCGCTGGATGAGCCTTTCCAGGCCCACATCCGAGTGATACTGGCTGATGCGTGCAGGCGCATCCTGTTTGTTGTTTTCTTCGCTCATGGCTCCTCAACCAAGCGGCGGTCAGGGGCATTCTGCCACAGTGCCAAAGGAATGGCTTTCGATGAAATCGCCGATGCAATAGGATGGCCCCGGAAAAACCCCATGCATGTTGGACTGGACATATCTCAGGCGGTCAAGCGTAAGGTGCGGGGCATCGCACGCTACATACGCGAAATCCTGCCTCACCTGCTCGACCAGGGCGCGGAAGCCGGGGTCGGTTTCCGGCCGGTGCTGTATGTGCGCGGAGACCGGATCTTCAGGCGCCGCTCACTCGCGGAGCTGGCGCACAACAGCGAGGTTCGATGGCTGCCACTGCGGCTCTACCTCCCCGGGCGCGGCCTTGACCTGTTCCACAGCTTTGGAAACTACCTGCCGGCCGGCAGCCCTGTTTCACTGACATTTACAGCGCATGATTTTCGTGTCTTGGACATGGGTGATGCACCGCCGTGCAGTCGGGTTCACCGTAACGTGGCTCGCAGCGCCGGCATCATCTGCCTGACAGAACATGGTCGCTCACGGTTGCTGCATCATTTTCCCGACTACGATTCGGCCAGGCTCGCCGTAGTCCCTCACGGGGTAGACCATCGCAGGTTTGCCCTGCTGGATCACGAAACCGCGAGTTCCGCGGCCGCCAGGCATGGCTTGCGCACGCCTTATGTATTGCAGCTCGGAAGCTGGTTTCCGCATAAGAACCTTGAACTGTCAATTCGGGCGTTCGCGCAATCCCGGGCGCGCAGCGAAGGCCTTCACCTGGCCTTTGTCGGCGGCGGCGCAGGCCGTGAGTATGCACGCAGCCTGCACACACTGGCCGATTCCCTGGGTGTTGCCGGAAAGATTGACTGGATCGAGGACGTGCCCGCCAATGACGTACCGGGCGTGCTGGCCAGCGCGGCCTGCCTGTTACAACCATCGCGCTACGAAGGCTTTGCCCTTCCGCTGCTAGAGGCCATGGCGGTCGGCACGCCCGGTGTGGTCAGCGATTCTTCCTGCCTCCCTGAAGTTACCGGGGGTGCATGGCCAGTGGTCGAGCAGGACGATGCCGAAGCCCTCGCGGGGGAAATGGACGCCATGGTGTTGGATGATGATCGACGCGCGATCGCGGTCTCAGCCGGGCTTGCCCGGGCAGGACAGTTCACCTGGGCGGAAACGGCGCGCAAGACGCACATGTTTTTTCAGCGCATTTCGGCCATGGGTTCCAAGCCCTCGTGAACGCAGCGTCTCAGCATGGCTCTGTTTATGGACGGCGTTGCGGCTTGGCTTTCACCTTTCCGGGCTGACACCATCTTTCTTGCAGGAGGGAGCTTTAGCTCGTGAACCGCTCAAGGTAAAATCACGCTTCCTAGTGCCGGTATAGCTCAGTCGGTAGAGCAACTGATTTGTAATCAGTAGGTCCCGGGTTCAAATCCTGGTGCCGGCACCACCCTTCCCCCAGCCTCAAGTGCTCTTTGTGGATATCAGCCTCCCTGACGCCTCAATTTGAACCCACGGTTCAACAAATTCGCCGGGAGCGAATTTGAACGCACGAGCGCTTTGCGCGAGGGCGGCCCTGAAAGGGCTGAGCACAGGGATGTGCGGGGTAATCCTGGTGCCGGCACCACTTTTCTAAGTCGGCGGAAACGAGGCCTGATTTTCGGCGCACGGCACCTCGAGGTGCTGTGCGCCGGCATGATCGGCCACGAGATCTCCAACTTCGATGTTTGCGTCAGGCCGCATTTCGAAGTCGAGCCAGTAGCGCGGCTCGTCCTTGCGCTGCATTTCCATGATCACCGGCCAGCCGAGCCCCAACGCCTCGATGGCTTCCTGGCGGGCCCGCGCCTGGGGTTCACGCTCGAAAAGGCCCAGCGACACGGCATTCGCATTGGTGCCGTCGGTCATGACGTAATAGTCGCGTACACCGTTTTCGACCAGCATCGCCACCGCCTCAGCGGCTTGTGCGTCGCTGGAAAATGGCTCCAGGTAAACCCAGTATCCCTGCTCGACGACTGCCGTCGTCTCATGCCAGCTAATCTGCACCACCGAGGGAGCCAGCTCATCCTGCAGGGCATCCATCGCCAAGCGGGACGGCAACGGACCGAGTGTGAAGCACTGCCGGGAGGCAAGGGCACCTCCCGGTGGAACAATCGAAGCCTCGCGCGCCAGGCGAATCGCGGGCACGTTGCTGATCTGGGTGATTCGGCTGGAATCATCCGCACCCGTGCCCGGCGCCGGGTCGGGCTGAAGGGCGGCCCATCCCCATAAGAACACGTTCAGTACAACGAGGCCGATGACGATGAATCGCAAAATCATGATTCTTCCCTGAAATGACCACCATAATTGTCGTGACGGGGTTCGCCGGGCCCAAACCGGCTGATCAGCATGCCCCGGAAGACCAGCAGGGGGTCGTGGATCACTTGCTCATCTGACCCCCCGAAATCAGCGCTCAGTATAGCGCCGGCCGCACCGCCGGTGATGACGATCTTGACCCCGTCGGCGAGAGCGGTCTCCAGCCTCGTTCTGAACCACTTCACGAACGCCCCCAACGCCCCGAGCTGAGCGGTGACAATGCCGCCCTCGATGGCCTTGAGCGTGTCGCGCTGAGGGGCTCCGGCCGGTCTGCGGGCCCGCGCCGCGAAGCTGGCACCGGAAAGGTCGAGCGCAGTGCTGGATTTCAGAGCGTCCACCATGGAACCTGGGCCGGGAAATATCAAACCGCCGAGATGGCAGCCGGTCTCGTCAACCGCGTCGAGCGTCGTCGCTGTTCCGAGATCCATCACCACCAGGGGCAGTCCGTAATGAACGGCACCGCCCACGATTGCCATCCAGCGATCGGCGCCGAGCTTTTCGAACCGCCGATAGCCGTTGACGATCCCGCAGGTCTCCTGCTGACTGGTCAGCCTCACCAACTCGGCCGAGGTTTGATCGGCCACCACGCCTTCGATCACCGCGGCGCGCTCAGGCGTTGCGACGCTGGTCAGCAGCACGGCCTCCGGCGGCATGATCTCCCCGGTGTCCAGCGCCGCCGCAAGCGACTCTGCATCGCCCTCGCCAAAGGACGTGACATCCAGGTCCCAGCGCCCTGACATGGCGGTCCACAAAGCGCCGATCCACTTGATACGACTGCTGCCCTGGTCGATCAGGAGGCAGTGGTGGTCGGGCGCGCGCTGCGGTTCGAGTTCAGGCACGACGGACGGTGACCTCTCCACTGCGAAAATGCATCAGCAAAGTCTTTGCTTTGGCGGATTCAGACGCACCCACAAGCACCCGAAGCACCCCATCGTCGGCGATCCCACGGGCTTCGCCTTCGTACACCACATCGCCCTGCGTTACCCGCACAGGCTGACCGGCCAAGTGGTCCAGGTGCGGCCACCGCTCTCGCAGGAAATCGGCAAAATTTTCCGAGCCCTCGGACAGCACCCCGACCAGTGTCGAAAGAATGTCGGCAGCGATGAAGTTCCGGTCCAGCGTGTCAAACTGCGGTTGGCGAACGAGGTCGGTCCAGGGCTGGTCGATCGCCTCAGCGCCCTCGTGCCCCAGGAAAATATTGATTCCAATCCCGATCACTGCGTCGACAGCCTGCCGGTTGCCGGTGGTTTCCACCAGAATGCCGCCCAGCTTGGCGCCGTCAACCATGATGTCATTGGGCCACTTGATGCCGTGGCCTTCCAGTCCCATCCGCGCCAGGACCTCGCAAGTACAGACTCCGGCAACGAGGCTCAGCGCTTCCAGCTTCTCAGTCGGTTGATCGAAACGCCAGCCCAAGCTCAGAAAAAGATTGCCCGCCGGCGATTGCCACGCCCTTCCACGTCGGCCCTTGCCGGCGGTCTGTCGCTCTGCCATCACCACCCGGCCATGGCGCTGCGGTGCCGGCAGGCCAAGGATGACGTTGTTGGTAGAGTCGGTTTCATCCAGGACTTCGATGCGGAGAAGGCCGGCGATCTCCGGAGCGATGGTCCGCTCAATCGCCCGCCGGTCCAGGGGCTTTCCACCCTCGGTGGTAAACCCGGTTCGTCTCAAAACGAGGCGGGCTTTGGCCGTGCTTCCATCACTCACGGCGCAACAGATTCCGCAGGCGGACGCGTTCGAAACGGTATTCCTTACCCTCCAGCATCGCGCGGATATTCCTGCGGTGCGTGAAGATCAGGAACAGGGCCACGGCCACTCCAAAAATCACCAGCTCGTGTGGCGCTTGCAGCCAGAGCAATGCCGGCACCAGGGTGACGCCCGCCAGCATGGTCGACAATCCGACCCAGCCGGTGATGGTCAGGCACACCATCCAGACAGCGAGCATCGGCACGAGTGTCAGCGGCTGAATGACCGCCAGACCGCCCACCAGGGTCGCGGCGCCCTTGCCGCCGCGAAAGCCGTGCCACAGGGGATAACAGTGACCAATGACGGCCGCCATGGCACAGCACAGGGGCGCGGCGGCGGTTGGCGTGCCACCCAGGTGGATCCATTGAGGCAGCAAAGCCGCCAGCACACCCTTGCCGATGTCGATGACGACAACGCCGAGCGCAAAGGTAAAGCCTTGCGATCGCAATGCGTTGGTTCCACCGGCATTGCCGCTGCCGACCTGGCGGATGTCGACCTGCCTGAGGCGGCCGAGCAGCAGGCTGCCGGAAATCGAGCCCAACAGGTAGGCAAGGACCGTACTGATCAATAGCCCGAGCATCAGTTCAGTATCTCCGGATCGGGCATAAATGCAACGATCAGGCCGCCGGGGCCAAGATGCACCGCCAATGCGGCCCCGGCATGGCAGATGTGGCAACTGTGGACACGTCCATGGCGACCCAACACCTCTCGCCGAACTTTTTCCGCGCCCGCCCGATTGCCGACGTGGGCCACCAGCACGCGGTACATGGTGCGGGGTTTCATTTTGCTGGCGGCGGTTCGGCCCAGGGATTCGGCCGGTGCGTTCCGGCCCCAGATCACTCCTCCGGGCGCCAGTTTTCCTTCGCGGCTGGCGGTCAGGACGGGCACCACGCGCACCAGGTCCGCGACGCGTTTGATCCAGCCCGGGAGGCGACCGCCGCGCACCGCGAAGCTGAGGTCGGTGGCGACGCCGAACACCCGGGTCTGCGGAATCAACTCGTCGATCATGGCCGCGACCTCGTCGGCCGTGTATCCACGATCCGCGGCTTCGGCCGCCGCGAGGGCGAGCAAACCCTGGCCACAGGTGGCGCTCAGCGTATCGATCACGCGCACTGTGCCTCCATCGTACTGCGATGCCGCCTGCAGGGCAGCACCAGTCGTGCCGCTGAGCTGCTGCGAGAGCCCCAATGACAGCACGGTGTAGCCGTGGCTGCTGAGGAGCGCATATTGGCGCGAGAAGTCCTGGGCCGGAGGCTGAGAGGTCAAAGGGGCAGACGACGCCTCGGCCAGCATGCGGTGAAAGGTCTCGGCGTCGATGGAAACGCCGTCGAGATACTCGTCATCGCCGAAACTGATGCGCAGAGGCACGACGTGGATGCCCAGCCGCTCGACCTCCGACTCCGGCATGTCGGCGCCCGAATCGGTCACGATCGCGGTGGTGCCGCCCTGGTTCAGGAGCCCGTGCTGGCGGGTCATGTCGTCGGCTTTCTGTTGCCGAATGTCGCCGAACGTGCCGGCGGCGAGGAAGATATCCCCGGGCGAATCGGTGTGGACATGAATGCGCAATCTCCGCTGGCCGCCGGCCACCACCAGAGAGCTGACGTCTGACGACTCCAGGGCAGCCATCACCGCCGCGCGATCGAGCGCCTCGCCCTCGATC
>JBFHEJ010000072.1:0-9340 GCA_041584255.1 Lysobacterales bacterium | reverse complement strand
GCGCCGTGGGCGGAGGCGGGCTCTGCGCCCTTCAAGCTGTACAAGGCTTATGTCACGCAAGGCGGCATCGTCGCCCCGATGATTGCGGCGGGAGCCGGCGTCGCGGTGCAGGACGAACTCCGGCACAGCTTCGCCACGGTGATGGACATTGCGCCTACGCTAATCGAGTTGGCGGGCGCGGTCTATCCGGATGACGGATCAGTCCAGCCCATGCGCGGAACCAGTCTGGTACCGCTGCTCGGCGGCAAGACAGATCAAGTTCACCCCGATGACGAAGTCATCGTGCTGTTCCACCGCAACCAGGCTTTTGTGCGCCAGGGCCAGTGGAAGCTCACGGCAATCGAGCGGCCATTCGATGAACAGCATTTTGAGCTTTACGACCTTGCCGTGGATCCCGGCGAGACCAATGACCTGTCGGAGTCCAACCCGGAAAAGCGCGCCGAGCTGATCGAGCTTTGGCGCACCGAGCGAGCGGCGTTGGGGATCGTTGTCCCGATGGACCTGTAGCGCGACCACGGTGCCCGCCATTACCGTCAACGGCGCGCAGCTGTACTACGAGGAGCACGGCTCGGGGCCGGAAACCGTGGTGTTCTCGCACGGCCTGCTGATGAGCTCTGAAATGTTCCGCGCCCAGATCGACGCGCTCAAAGACCGGTACCGCTGCATTGCCTATGATCACCGCGGCCAGGGCCGCAGCGAAAGGACGCACGGCGGGTATGACATGGATAATCAAGCAAATGATGCTGCGGAACTGATTCACAACCTGGACGCGGCACCCTGCCATTTCGTCGGTCTGTCCATGGGCGGCTTCGTTGGCATGCGGCTGGCCATCCACCACCCCGAGCTGTTGCGCAGCCTGGTGCTGTTGGAAACGTCGGCCGACCCCGAACCTAATGTGCGGCCATATCGAGTGCTGGCCTTGATCGGTCGCTGGTTTGGCTTCCGCCCGGTGATTGGCCGGGTCATGAACATCCTGTTTGGCCAGACTTTCATGGCCGATCCCATGCGGGCCCAAGAACGAATGGCCTGGCGCCGGCATATACTCGACAGCGACCGTATCGGTGTGATCCTTGCCGCCCATGGGGTGATCGACCGCAGGAGCGTTTACGCGCAACTCGGCGGGGTCACCACACCCACGCTCGTCATCGTCGGCGAAGAAGATACGGCCACAACGCCGGACAAGGCCCGACGCATACACGCGGCAATCGAAGAATCAAAACTGGTTATGATCGCAAAAGCCGGCCATTCCTCCACCATCGAACAGCCCGAGGCCATCAATCGGGCGCTGCATGAGTTTCTGACGCAGCAAAGAGCGCGCGGAAGCTGAGCGGCTGGCAGCCCGGGCTGGGGATCGCGGCCGCGCTGGCGTGTAACCCATCCATTGCCTGAAGCGCCTCGTCCAACATTGGGTCCAGGACACAGCAATCACGGCAAAATGCCCCGCGTGTAGTGGCTATACTATTCGCCCCCGTACGGAGGCGAATCCTGACCGATGGCAATGACCGATCCCGATCAATTCAGAAGCGACGTGCGCGCATGGCTGGAAGCCAACTGTCCCGAATCCATGCGCCAACCCTACCGTTCGGAGGCTGACGTGTGCTGGGGCGGGCGCACCTTCACGTTCAAAACTGAGGACCAGCGCCTGTGGCTCGAGCGCATGGCCGAAAAAGGCTGGACCGCGCCCACGTGGCCCAGGGACTACGGTGGCGGCGGTCTCGATCGGGCACAAGAGAAGATCCTCAGGGCGGAATTGGCGCGCATCAGTGCCCGCCCGCCACTCTACAGCTTCGGCATCCATATGATCGGGCCTGCGCTGCTCAAATTTGGCTCCGAGGCGCTCAAGCAGCAACACGTTCCGCCCATCATCCGCGGCGAGATCTGGTGGGCGCAGGGCTACAGCGAGCCCAATGCCGGATCCGATCTCGCCAGCCTCCAGGCCCGCCTGGAGGACAAAGGCGATCACTTCATCCTGAACGGCTCGAAGGTGTGGACGTCGTATGGCGACCGTGGTGACTGGATGTTCGCGCTGGTGCGCAGCGATCCGAAGGCCCCCAAGCACGAGGGCATCAGCCTGGTGTTGTTCGACATGGCCACGCCGGGCGTCTCCACACGGCCGATCAAGTTGATCAGCGGCAAGTCACCGTTCACGGAGACCTTCTTCGATAACGTCCGGGTGGAAAAGGACCAGGTGGTCGGCGAACTCAACCAGGGCTGGACGGTAGCCAAGTACCTGCTGACCCATGAGCGCGAAATGATCGGCGATACCGGGCTTGCCCGCACAGGTGGTGTTTCGCTGAGCCAATACGCGGTGAAGCAGCTGGGCCTGGTGGACGATGTTCTGCCTGAACCCGCCCTGCGCTCGGAGATCGCACGATTCGAAGTCGACGCCCTCGGCCTGGAGTTGACCATCGAACGCTTCCGCGACGAAGCCAAGGCCGGGGCGAGCCTGGGTGCCGTGTCCTCGATGCTCAAGTACTACGGCACGGAGCTCAACATGCGCCGCCAGGAACTGCGCATGGCTATCGGCGGCAGTGAGGCCCTGGACTGGGAAGGCGGCGAGAGCCGCGACGGCGATCGGGCCCGCACCTGGCTGCGCTCGCGCGGCAACGCCATCGAGGGTGGGACGTCGGAGATTATGCTCAACATCGTGGCCAAGCGCGTCCTTGGCCTGCCGGGATAGGTCCATGGCGCTGATCCTCAGTGAAGAACAGGTCATGCTCCGCGACGCGGCGCGGTCCTTCCTGGCTGAGCGCGCGCCGGTCTCCCACTTGAGAAGCCTGCGCGATGACGGCATCGAAGCGCGTGTCTCAAGCGAACTCTGGTCAGAGATGATCGAAATGGGCTGGCCAGCCATCCTGGTGCCCGAGGCCCATGGCGGCCTGGGCTACGGTTATTCGGGGATCGGGATCGTCATGGAGGAGACCGGACGGACGCTGACCCCCAGTCCTTTGCTGGGCACCGCGCTCACCGGGGTTACCGCACTCGTCGCGTCAGGAAACGAATCACTATGCGCCGATATTCTCCCCGGGGTGGCGAGTGGCGAGACCTTGCTGGCTCTGGCCTGTGACGAGTCGCCGCGCCATCGGCCCGACCAGGTGGCAACGCGCGCTGAACCATCGGATGGAGGATTCCTATTGAACGGCCGCAAGATGAGTGTCCACGACGGCCACATCGCCGATCACCTGATTGTCTCTGCCCGGGCGAAAGATGGCAATTCATTGTTCCTGGTGCCCACGGACGCCGAGGGTGTGCGGGTCGAGCGCTATCCCGTGCTGGATATCTCCGCGGCGGCAAACGTCGGCTTCGACGCGGTTCAGATCCCGCGGGAGAACGTGCTCGGCGACGTCGGCAACGGCGCGGCACTCCAGGAACACATCCTGGATGCCGCCCGTGTCGGTGTGTGCGCGGAGCTGCTCGGCATCGCCCGGGAAGCGTTCGAACGAACCATGGAGTACATCAAGCAACGCAAGCAATTCGGCGTGCCCGTGGGTGGTTTCCAGGCGCTGCAGCACCGCGCGGCACAGCTTTATGCGGACATCGAACTGTGCGAGTCACTCGTGCTCCGGGCTCTGCAGGTGCTGGACGGAGAGACCGGGTCCAATGCCCAGCTATTCAGTGCGACCAAGGCCAAGCTTTGCGTAACAGCACACCACGCAGCCAACGAGGCCATCCAGATGCACGGCGGCATTGGCATGACCGACGAGTTCGACATCGGGTTTTTCCTCAAGCGTTGCCAGATCCTCGAGGCGTTGTATGGCGACCGTTATTTTCATTACGACCGTTATGCCCGCCTGCGCGGTTTTTGAAGCGGTCATCCCGGTTTTGCGAAGCAATGAAACGTCATCCCGGAAGCGCCGAAGGCGCTGTCCGTGATGACAGAACAGTTTGGGAGCAAAGTGACATGAGAGAAGCTGTAATTGTCTCCACCGCGCGCACTCCGATCGGCAAGGCCTACCGGGGCGCCTTCAACAACACCGACGGGCCCACGCTGGGCGGTCACTCCATCCGGCACGCGGTACGACGGGCCGGGCTGGACCCGGCAGAGGTCGAGGACGTCGCCTGGGGCTGCGCCATGCCGCAGGGCACCCAGGGTCGCAATATCGCCCGCCTGGCTGCCCTCCGCGCTGGCCTGCCGGTGACCACCGCGGCCATCACCGTCGACCGTCAGTGCTCTTCCGGAATGATGGCCATCGCCACCGCGGCGCGCACCATTCTGTTCGAGGGCGTGGACATCATGGTCGCCGGCGGCCAGGAATCCATCAGCCTGGTGCAGAACGAACACATGAACACCTTCCGGGCCGACGACCCTGCGCTAATTGCCATGCATGAGCACGTGTACATGGCCATGCTCGATACCGCCGAAGTCGTCGCGCGCCGCTACCGAATCACCCGCGAAGCGCAGGACATGTTCGGGCTGCAGAGCCAGCAACGCACCGCCGCAGCTCAGGAGGCCGGCAAGTTTGACGACGAGATCGTACCGCTACCCAGCTCCCAGGGCGTGATGGACAAGGACAGCGGTGAGATCTCTTTCCAGGATATCGTCCTGGAGAAAGACGAAGGCAACCGGCCGGACACGACCCTTGAAGGGCTCGCCGGACTGAAGACGGTCCGCGAAAATGGCCACATCACAGCCGGCAACGCCAGCCAGCTGTCTGACGGCTCGTCTGCCTGTGTCGTCATGGAGGCCGGCGAGGCCGAGCGCCGCGGCCTCGAACCGCTGGGCTACTATCGTGGCAGCGCCGTGGCGGGCTGCGAACCGGACGAGATGGGGATTGGCCCGGTGTTCGCGGTGCCCAAACTCTTAAAACGCCAGGGCCTGACCATGGACGATATCGGCCTGTGGGAACTCAACGAGGCGTTCGCTGTGCAGGTCGTTTATTGCCGCGATCGCCTGAGCATCCCAAATGACCTGCTGAACGTCAATGGCGGGGCGATCGCCATCGGGCACCCCTACGGCATGTCTGGGGCGCGCATGGTCGGGCATGCACTCATCGAAGGGCGTCGCCGCGGAGTGAAGTACGTCGTGTGCACGATGTGTATTGGCGGCGGGCAGGGTGCCGCCTCGCTGTTCGAGGTGATCCCCGCTTAGCTTTCCGCTTCCCGCAATTCGCGCCGCAGGATCTTGCCGACCGCTGACTTCGGCAGCTCATCGGCGAACACCACGTCCCGCGGGACCTTGTAGGCCGTCAGTTGTTCACGGCAATGTGCGCGCAGGTCTGCCGCGCTCAGGCCCGGGTTGTGTGTCACCACGAACGCCCGAACCGCTTCGCCGCAGCGCTCGTCCGGGACTCCCACCACGGCGCACTCGATAACGTCAGGGTGGCCATACAGCACGCTCTCGACCTCGGTCGGATAGACGTTGAAGCCCGACACCAGCACCATGTCCTTCTTGCGGTCGACGATGCGGATAAACCCATCCCCGTCGATGGTCGCGATATCGCCGGTCCGGAGCCAGCCTTCATCGTCGAAGGCTGCCTTGGTGCCTTCGGGATTCTGCCAATAGCCCACCATAACCTGGGGGCCGCGCATCAGCAGCTCCCCGGGTTCATCCGTCCCCCGGCGTTGCCCGGATTCATCCACCACTTTGACCTCGGTATGCACGACGCAGCGGCCAATGGTACCGAGGCGGTAGTGATGCACGTTGTTGACGGCCCCTGATGCCGACGATTCGGACAGGCCATAACCTTCGAACACCCGCGTGCCGGTGCGGCGCTGCCACTCCTCGGCCACCTCGCGGACCAGCGGCGCACCACCGGCAATGGTGCCGAACACCGTCGAGAAGTCGACCTCGTCGAAGCGTGGATGCTGGAGCAGCGCGATCAGCAGCGTGTTGACGCTGGTCATGCCGGTAAACCGCTCGGATTTCATGGCCTCGATCAGACTGTCGATATTACGCGGGTCGGGAATCAGCACCAGCATGCCACCCTTGAGCGGCATACCGATCAGGTTAATGGCGAATCCGTACACGTGATAGAACGGCATCGGCGCAATCAGGATCTCTCGTTGTCCCTCATCGAGAGCGACGGGAAAGGATTCACTGCTGATGCGGCCCACCGCGAAGAGATTGCCCTGGGTCAGAACGGCGCCCTTGGAAACTCCAGTCGTCCCTCCCGTGTATTGCAGTACCGCAATATCCGACATTCGCATCGGCAAGTCTTCGAGCTGCAGGGACCGGCCTCTGTCGAGGGCCGCGCCAAACGTGATGATGTCGGCCAGCGCGGAATCGGGCAGCGCCCGTGCCTGTACGAGGTCGGCCGGATGGACGCTGACTACGCTCTTAATTCCGCACTCCTCGAGGACGCTCTCGTGAACGCCGAGCAGCCCTTCGAGAACGACGATGGCCCTGGCCCCCGAGTTTGTGAGCTGGTGACGGAGTTCCCGCGGCGTGTACAGGGGATTGGTGTTGACCAGCACCAGCCCCGCCCTCAGGGCGCCCCAGGCTGCAATCGGGTATTGCAGGATGTTCGGCAGCTGAATAGCGATGCGATCACCCGGCTGGAGACCGGTTTCCTGCTGCAGGTATGCGGCAAAAGCGCGGCTCGCGGCCTCCAGCTGCGCGTAGCTCATCGGATAACCCATGCACTTGAGCGCTGTGAGATCGGCATGGGTTCGGCACGACGCAAGGAAGGCCTCAACCAGGCTGGCGTAGCCTTCCGGGTTTAGTGCGTCCTGGCCGTTGGCGACAAATTGGGCGGTATCCGGGCTCATCGCCTGAGAATACTCGAAAGTCGCCGCGCGGTCTTTTAGCGTTGTCGTCGCCGCTTGGTTCTAATCAGTATGTCATGTGTTCTGTCCTCGCCACCTGGCAAAAAAGCCGGCGATTTCCTTTGACCAACAAAGGGTTGGAGAGTATGCTCCAAGCGCTCAATAACAATCGCTGAAGTGGGGTATACGATGCTGAATCCAGAAACCAATTTGGCTGAAATCACCCGCGGATTGTTTGGCTGTGCAGCCAAATCTCTCCCTGTATTTATCGCCGCTTTTTCGCTCATGGTTTTTGCCAGTCCGGCGACTGCCCAGGATCAATCTGAACGGGTCGGCACCACATCCGCATTGCTGGAAGAAGTTATCGTCACCGCGCGGAAGCGCGAAGAGGAATTGCAAGACGTTCCGATCGCCATTTCGGCGTACTCCGGCGAGCAGATCGAAGCGCTCAAGGTCCGCGATTTGCGCGGGCTTTCCGTGGCCATGCCGAACGTCGCTATGGACGACATCGGCACCATCCGTGGTGTCGCCAATTTGTCGATTCGCGGCCTCGGCATCAACAGCTCCATCCCCGGCATCGATCCGACCGTCGGCGTCTTTATCGACGGCGTTTACCTGACCCAGAATGCGGGCGTGATTTTCGACATGTTCGATATCGAGAGCATCGAGGTTCTGCGCGGCCCGCAGGGCACGCTGTTCGGTCGCAACGTGACCGGTGGCGCGGTGCTGATCAACACCAGGAAGCCTGGGGATGAGTTCGCAATGCGGTTCCGTGGCGCGGTCGACGGCAATCCTGACGGCGACGGGGGCACCAACTATTACCTGATGGGTGAAGTCGGTGGGCCGGTCACCGACACCTTCGGAGCACGCCTCAGCGTGTATTACAACGACGATGACGGCTGGTTCGAAAACCTCGCGACCGGGCAGGATTTTGGCGAGTCCAGCACGACGATCTTCCGGCCCGTGCTTTCGTGGAGCCCGACCGACGATCTCGAGATGACCCTGCGCTGGGAGCACCTGGAAACCGACGGACAGGGTCCGGCCTCGCAGAACCACATCAACGGCCGCGGCGTTCCAGGCACCTTCGTGCAGGCCTTTTATCCCGGCGCCTTCACGCGCGACAGCTTCGATTTTGCGATCGACGAACCGGGCTTTATCGACGCGGACGTCGACACCGTCAACTTCCGTCTCGATTGGGATGTGGGCGCCGGAACGCTCACCAACATCCTCGGATACCGGGATATGTACCAGACCGGTTATTCCGACATCGACGCGCAGCCCGTCTGGCTGTTCCATGCCGGCACCATTATCGACCAGGACCAATGGTCCAACGAAACGCGCTACAGCTTTGAGTATGGCGACGGTTCCATCTTCACCGCGGGTTTCTACTACCTCGACAGCAAGGTAAATTATTCGGAGGGTCGCGACCTTCTGGGTATTGCAACGGTGGGCACGCCGCTCGAGGGCAATCCGGCGCTCACTCAGTACGGCGGCGGCATACTCGAACTCGAATCCAAGGCCGGTTTTGCCGCGGCCGACCACATGCTCAGTGACGAATGGGCCGTCAATGTCGGAGTGCGCTATACGGTCGAAGACAAGAATGTGCAAATCGCCACCTTGACGCGGAACATCAATAACCCCTGCACGTTCTCTCCGGACCCGACGATTGGGCGCATTTGCACTCCGGACTTCATCGACGGCGACCAATGGACGGCGTGGTCAGGCAAACTGGGCTTCACGCGCTTCCTGGCGGAAGACCGTCGCCTGTATGGCTACTGGACCCAGGGCCATCGCTCCGGCGGCTACAACCTGCGCAATACGGCCATCGACACTGTCAACTTTGGACCCGGTCCCTTCGACCAGGAGACCGTCACCACCTATGAGCTGGGCTACAAGTCGGAGCTGGTAGGCGGCGGACGCCTGAACCTCGCGGTGTTCTATACCGAGGTGGACAACATGCAGCGCGAGATCAACCTTGCCGATCCATTCGCGGGTGTGGTCCAGGTGATTCGCAATACGGCGGGCGCCCAGATTCCCGGCTTTGAAATCGAAGGCGCCTTTGCGCTGGGTGAAAACACGGTGCTTTTGGCGTCCCTCGGCTGGATTAATCCCCGGTACACCAACGTGATTTTCGATCTCAATGGCGACGGCATCATCAATCAACGGGACGAGGAACTGGAACTTCCACGTGCGGCCGAGTGGACCTATTCCATCGGCCTGAACCACGACTGGTTCCTGAGCGGCGGAAGCGCCATTTCCTTCCGCGTCAACTACGCCTATCGCGACGATTCGTTCTATACCGACAACAACCTCGGCTTCCTGCTGGACCAGGAAATCCTCGACGCCGGTCTGGATTTCACCACGGCCGACGGCCAGTGGACATTCTCCCTTTACGGGCGCAACCTGCTCGACAGTGTCAACCAGGGCGGTGACACCCAGTTGCCGGCATTGCTGGGTCCGGTGCCTGCGGGTGGTACGTTCTCACCCCTGCTGAAGGGTGCGCTGCTCGGCTTCGAGGTGACCTTTAACTTCACCAACTAGCGCTTTCGGGGCGAGGTTTAATTTGCCTGGCGATCTGAACCTCGCCCCGTCGTGAACATGGCGCGCACCATTCCGCAAGCCGTTCGCGAACTGT
>JBFHEJ010000071.1:0-9363 GCA_041584255.1 Lysobacterales bacterium | reverse complement strand
TTCCACGCACCATCAGCGGCAAGATCGTCGAGCTGGCGGTGCGTAACGTGATCCACGGCAAGCCCGTCAAGAACGTCGACGCGTTGGCCAACCCCAAAGCCCTCGACCTCTACAAGAACTTGCCAGAACTTCAGTCCTGAGACATTTTTGAGGACCACGGAAGGAGCACTCCCTCCACGACACGCGGAACATCCCTGTAGCTCCTCGATGACGTCCCTGTAATCGAAGGTCGCGGCGGAAGCACCCCAATCCCGCGGTCCTCTCCACCGTCACAGGGCCGGGTAGCGGCAATGCCGCTGTCCGGCCTGGCTTAGCGGTCGGCTTTGCGGCGCAGGTGGTTGAGGAGGTCGACGCGGGTGATCAGGCCGAGGAACGTGTCGCCGTCCATGACGATGGCCACGAAGTCCTTTTCGAAAATGGGCATCAATTCGGACACCGGCGCATTCTTGTCGATCGAAGTGAGTTCGGTGACCATCGCCGTGTGCACCGGGTCCTCGAAACGGTGGTGGGCGTCAATAATGGCCACCAGGATGTCCGACTCGTCGATGATGCCGACGATATGGTCGTCCTCGATCACCGGCAATTGCGAAACGTCGTACAGCTTCATTCGTGTATAGGCGTTGCCCAGCGGCTCATCGGGCCCGACCGTGATGGTGTCATGGCTTTCGAACGGACGGGCAATCAGGTCACGCAAATCACCCAATTGTTCGTGCTCGATAAACCCCTGGTCGGCCATCCAGAAATCGTTGTACATCTTGGACAGATACCGGTTGCCGGTATCGCAGGCGAAGGTCAGGACCCGCTTGGGTTCGGTCTGCTCGCGGCAATATTTCAGGGCCGCCGCCAGCAGCGTACCGGTCGACGAACCACCGAGGATGCCCTCGCGTTTGAGCAGTTCCCGGCCGACCAGGAAACTTTCCTTGTCGCTGATTGCGTAGGCTTTGGTCACACGGGTGAAATCGCTGATCACCGGCAGGAAATCTTCGCCAATGCCCTCGACCAGCCAGCTGCTGCTCTTGGTCGATAATGTTCCCTCGTTGATGTACTGCGCCAGGATCGACCCCACCGGGTCGGCCAGCACCAACTCCAGGTCGGGGGCAACGCGCTCGAAATAGCGCGACAGTCCGGTCACCGTGCCGCTCGAGCCCACCCCCATCACAATGGCGTCGAGGTTCTCGTCCATCTGCCGCCATATTTCCGGCCCGGTCACTTCTTCGTGAGCCTGTGGATTGGCAGGGTTGCCAAACTGGTTGATGAAAAAGGCGTCGTCCGTTTCGTCCGCCAGGCGTTTGGCGAGGTCCTGGTAGTAATCAGGATGGCCTTTAGCCACATCCGATCGGGTCAGCACCACCTCGGCGCCCATGGCCTTGAGGTTGGATATCTTCTCCCGGCTCATCTTGTCCGGAATGACCAGCACCAGTCGATAGCCCTTTTGGGCCGCCACCAGCGCCAGTCCAAGGCCGGTGTTGCCAGCGGTGCCTTCGACCAGGGTCGAGCCTGGCTTGATATCCCCGCGCGACTCCGCGTCCTCGATCATCTTGAGACCGATGCGATCCTTGATCGAAGCACCCGGATTCTGGCTCTCGAGCTTCATGAACAGCGCGCAGGGCCCCGTATCGAAATGGTTGATCTTGACAACCGGCGTATTGCCGATCAGATCGAGGATGTTTTCGTAGACATTCATTGGCTAAAAATACAACGGCCGGACAGGCTGCCCGGCCGTCTTTCAATCCAGAAGAGGGAATTCAGGCGCTGGAATCCATCATTCTCGCCAGGCGGTCCTTGGCCCACAGTTTTTCCTTCTTGAGCTGCATCAATGCCAGGTCGTCCATGGGTGCCGTACCCAATTCGGCCGCTGTAACGCGCTTGTCGAGTTCCTGGTGCTTGTTGTAGACCTTCAGAAACTCTTCGTTGTCCTTCAGCATTTGTTCCAGCTGGTTCTGGCGGTGTTCGAACATGTGCATCCTCCAAATTCAAAAAGGACCCGCGGCCTTGCCGGGGTGCGGCCGCATAAGGCCAGGCACGCCGGAGCGCGAGTCGTGTTGTGAGGTATCGAGTTGAAATGAAAAACGGTGTTGGGCTGCAGTAATGCTTTGAATGTGTGGATTGTATGGCCGCTGCGCCATTATCCACGAACACCGATTTTCTTGTTGGAAACCATTGGTTTAACAAACACTAACCGAAAAATGTCATTTCAGCAACAACCTCTGTTCACTGGTCGTCGAGCAGAATAACGTCGACCCTCCGATTGCGGCTACGGCCTTCCTCGGTGTCGTTACTGGCGATGGGGAAATCCTCACCCATGCCAACGGCGGTAATTCGCGCAGGATCAACACCGAGATTGGCCAAAGCGGCCATAACCGCATCCGCCCGCTGCTGCGACAGGCGCAGGTTGGTCTCCGTGCTGCCGGTCGAATCGGTGTGGCCCTCGATCCGGATGTCCTTTTCTGGTTCACCCTGCAAGAGGTCAACCACTTCCTCGATGCTGGAGAATGCTTCCGGCACAAGATCGGTTCTGCCCGACTCGAACAATACGTCGCCAAGCGTCACCACCACCCCGCTCTCGGTCTGGCGCAATTGCAGGTTCTCAAGCTGCCGACGCAGGCTATCGGCCTGCTGTTGGGCCAGCTCAGCCTCCCGTTGCGCCAGGACTGCCGCAGTCGCCTGGCTTTCAGCCAGCGCCTTGGCCTGTTGTGCCTCCTCCTGGGCGAGTTCGGCCGTCCGGGCAGACCGCAGTTCGCGCTCGCGGGCTTCGGCCGCCTGCTGACGCGCGCGCTCCGCATCCTCGGCTGTGGCCTGCGACATCATCCTCGCCTGCTCGGCCTCGAGCCGGGCTTGCTCCGCCTCGAGCTGGCTGGCCCACACGAGCAGGTGGTTGCGCTGGGCCTCCAGCCTGTCGTACTCCTCCTCGAGTTGCTCGCGCTGGGCCACGGTGCGGGCAATTTGGATGCGTCGGTCCGCCATGTAAATGAGGTGAATCCGCTGCGTGTCGTTGCCCCTGGCGAGTTCGGCCTGGCGAAGCGCGCGCTCGGCCTCGCCGAGCGCCAGGGGGGCATAGCCCTGCAGGCCCTCGTCTGACTTCAGCCTTTCCAGCTCATTTTTCACCTGTTCAAGTGCGAGGTCCTTTTTCGGCTGGCTGCTACAACCCGTCAGACCGATCACGGCGATGAGCAGGAAAAAGGCCTGCAGGATCTTCATTCAGGCACCTCGCCGTAGGTGCGTTCGAAATCTTCCAACAGGATGGCGTTCTGACGCCCCAACTCCGTCACCCTGTTGCGGACTTCGGCGGTGCGCGTCTTTTCGATGGCAAGCTCGGAATTGATCTCGGATTGTTCGATCAGCACGAACGACTTGTCGTACTGCTTGTATTCCATTCCCTTGCGGGCCTCGGCGAGTTTTTCCCGGGCAAATCGTAATTCGACCGGGGCGTGTTCTTCTGCGCCGGCCCGGACCGCCGCGTCAATCCCAGCTTCGGCGTCGGCAAAGGCGTCTTCATTGGGCCGCGGGACGGCACAGGAGGCCAGCAAGATTGAGAGTAGGATCAGGGCTGCTTTTTGCATAGGGTTCGGCTCGGGACCGTTTGTTGCCGAATTATGACGCAAGCCGGGTCACCTGTGAAACCAGGACGTGCTCCGGATGGATCTTCAGCCTCTGAGCGGGGCGTCCGGCTGGTTTTCCGGGGCGGCTGAAATGAACTCCTGGCGCGTGCGACAACGTTCTGCGATTTCACGGATGCGAGGATATGGACCGAGATCACATCCGAATCGTTCCGCGTTGTACACCTGGGGGACGAGGAAACAGTCAGCGAGACCAGGCGAGTCGCCGTGGCAAAACGCCTCGGATTCCCCGCCTGGCGCAAGCCATTGTTCGAAGGCGCTGAATCCGCGCGCAACCCAGTGTTCGTACCATGCCTTAACCGCCTGTTCACCGGCGCTCATGCCAGTTTTGAGGTAGTTCAAAACAGCGAGGTTATTGAGGGGTTGTACACCGCAGGCAATGCTCAGCGCCAGTGAGCGCACCCTCGCCCGACCCTCTGCGCCAGACGGAAGCAGGGCCGCTTGGGGAAACTTTTCTTCGACATACTCGCAAATCGCCATCGACTCCACGATGACGCGATCGCCGTGCACCAGGGCCGGCACGAGGCCCATGGGGTTGAGCCGGCGGTAGGCTTCACTGTGTTGTTCACCGCCGTTGCGCACGAGATGAACCGCCTCCTGGCGGTAAGCCAGGCCCTTGAGGTTCAGAGCAATCCGTACCCGGTAAGCCGAGGAGCTGCGCCAATAGCCGTAAAGCACCAATTCACTTGTGCGGTCAGCCATGCTTGACGATGACCTGGTCGATGGCGCCGAAGATGGAATCCCCTGATCCATCCAACATTTCGATCCGGATAGTGTCGCCGAAACGCATGAAAGGCGTGCTCGGCGATCCGCTCTCGATGATTTCCAGCATGCGTTTTTCTGCCAGGCAGGATGCCCCCACCGAGGTATCCTGGTTGGCGATGGTGCCCGACCCGACAATGGTGCCGGCCGACAGGGGGCGGGTTCTGGCTGCATGGGCGACCAGCTGGGCAAAATTGAATTGCATGTCAGTGCCGGCATCCGGTTCTCCAAACCATTCGCCGTTCAGGTGAGAACGCAGTGGCAGGTGGACGACGGTGTTGCGCCAGGCGTCTCCGAGTTCGTCGGGCGTCACGAACACTGGCGACAGCGATGAACGCGGTTTTGAGTGGAGAAAGCCAAAACCCTTGGCCAGCTCGGCCGGGATCAGATTGCGCAGGCTGACATCGTTGACGAGGCCGATCAACTGGATGTGGTCCGCCGCCTGCTCGCTGGAAATCCCCATCTCGACATCATCCGTGACCACCACCACCTCGGCTTCGAAATCGATCCCGAAATCCTCGCTGCCAACAGGTACCGGGTCGCGCGGGCCCAGAAATCCGGCGGATGCGGCCTGGTACATCAGCGGATCCTCATAGAACGATTCCGGAACCTCCGCGCCGCGCGCTTTGCGTACCCGCTCGACGTGCGGCAGATAGGCGCTGCCGTCGACGAATTCGAAGGCTCTCGGCAAAGGCGCCGCCAGATCGTTGGGGTAAAGGGGCGTGGCGTCCTGCCGCTCGCCGTTGTTGAGCGCGTCAGACAAAGTATTGAGCCGCGGCGCCGCATTGTCCCAGTCTTCCAGGGCTTGTTGCAGCGTGGCAGCGATGCCGTCTGCTTCAACGAATTTCTGCAAGTCGCGGTCGACGACGATCAAGGTGCCATCACGACCGCCCCGCTTAAGGGATGCCAATTTCATTGTTGAGTCCTTCAGGGTTTGTCTTTTTTCCGCCAGGAGTCGACGTAGCCGGTCCATTCCACGTCGCTGGCCGCGGGACCGATTTCAAGCGGATCCCGCGTGTCGATCATCACCGCCACTTCGTCCGTAGCGGCAGACTTCGGTTTAAACGCATTCTCGAGCGCCTTCGGATGCGGGCCGTGGGTGAAGCCGCGCGGATGGAAACTGATCATGCCCGGATGGATGTTGTCACGGCTGAAAAAATTGCCCTGGTGATAAAAAATCACTTCATCGAAGTCGTCGTTGTTGTGGAAGAACGGAACTTTGAGCGCCCCGGGGTCGGTTTCGAACGGCCGCGGCACGAAGGTGCACACGACAAAACGATTGGCCACGAAGGTGGTATGCGCCGAGGGCGGAACATGGTAGCGGTGGCTCATCAGCGGGCGGATGTCGCGCCAGTTGACCCGAACCGGCGCCAGGTCACCGTGCCAGCCCACGGCATCCAGTGGATTGAACGGAAACGTGATGGTGCTGACCCGTCCGGAGGCTTTTACCTCGACGCTCCATTCCTTTTCGTCCTGTTGTGCCAGAAAGGCTTCGTCGATGAGCGGTGTGTCGAACACGGCCGGGTCGAAAATCGCGTGCGGGCCCAGCAGGCCCTTTTCAGGCAGCTGGTAGGCCGAGTTGCTGGCCTCGATCAGCAACAGGCGTGTTGGCTTGCTGGGCGCCATGCGCCACATGGTGCCGCGCGGCAGAACGATGTAATCGCCCTCGGCGTAAACCAGGCGCCCGTAGTCGCAGTAGATCTCACCTTCACCCTCGTGGATGAAGAGCAATTCATCGCCATCGGCATTGCGAGCCAGTGACGGCATGGCCTCCGACAGCCCCCAGACACGCAGCTTCATGCTGGGGTTGTGCAGGAATTGTTCTGCGTCCCACGGACTCGGACCGAACGTCTCAATCCGGCTGGAATCGAATGCCCGGGGTTTGGTCGGGCCTTCGTACCTGATCCAGCCGGTCGGCGGGTGCCGGTGATGCATGTGTGTTGCGGGCCCGAAAAAGCCTTCGCGGCCGATTTCGCGCTCAAAGGTTCCCTCGGGAAGATCCGCATGCGCCTGGCGCGACGCGTTGCCCTGGCTGCGTGGAAAAGTGATCCAGTTTCTGGCCATGAGTGTTTACCTGGGAGTTACCTGTCCGCTTCAGAGCACGCCGCGGCGCACCTGGTCCAGTTCGATAGACTCGAACAGGGCCTGGAAATTGCCTTCGCCAAAGCCCTTGTTGCCCTTGCGCTGGATGATCTCAAAGAAGATCGGGCCGATGGAGACTTGGGTGAAAATCTGCAGCAATTGCTTGGAACCCGTTTCAGGGTCGGCATCGATGAGGATCCGGTTGTGCCGCATCCGATCGAGATCCTCGTTGTGCTTCGGCACACGCTGGTCAACCACTTCGTAATAGGTGTCCGGGGTGTCGAGAAACTTGACCCCGGCCTCACGCATGGCCTCGACCGTGGTGTAGATGTCCTCGGTATAAAGCGCGATGTGCTGCACGCCTTCGCCGTTGTACTGCTCAAGGTATTCGTTGATCTGGCTGCGCGGATCCGAAGACTCGTTGATCGGAATACTGATTGCGCCATTGGGCGCCGTCATGGCCCTCGAGCGCAGGCCGGTCTGGCGACCCCGGATATCGAAGTACTTGATCTCGTAAAAATTGAACAGCCGGCTGTAAAAGTCCGCCCATTCATCCATGTGTCCTTCAATCACGTTGTGGGTCAGGTGATCGATAAAGCTCAGACCCATGCCCCGGGGATTCTGGTCCTGGCCTTCAATGGGCACGAACTCCGCCCGCAGCGGATCTCCGGAACGGTTGTCTGTCAGGTAAAGCAGGGAGCCACCGATTCCGCTGATGGTCGGCGTGGCCAGCGGCGCACCCTGGATGTTTTCAGCTTTCGATGCGCCCTTACCGACGCACGTGGCGACCGCCCGGTCCCTGTCGGCGACACGCAGGGCGAATCCCGGACAGCAAGGGCCATGATTGCGCGCGAACTCGCTTGCAAACGAGTCTTCCTGCTCGTTGACCAGGAAGCTCACCGAGCCTTGGCGGTACAAGGTAATGGCCCATTTCCTGTGGCGCGCAACGGCGCTAAACCCCATCTGCAGGAACAGCTTGTGCAGCTTTTCCGGCTCCGGAGAAGCGAACTCCACGAATTCGAAGCCGCTGACGCCCAATAGATTGTCGCGCTCTTCCGTGGCCGTGTCGTGCTTGACTTGCGTTTCAATCATCGCTGCGCTCCGGGATGGGCTCCATTTGCTTGCACAAGGCCATTATTTTAGTTACATTTGAAACTAATTTCAAGGTTTGACCTGTTTCATGAACAACGAAACCCGGCTGCAAAACAGCGATCAAGTTAAAGGTAACGGAATTTCCATGTGCCCGACCGAATTCAGGCTCGAGGGCTACCTACCATACCGCCTGTCGTTGCTCAGCAACACCGTCAGCCAGGGCATCGCACAGCGCTACCAACGGGACCATGACGTCAGTGTCACTGAATGGCGCGTCATCGTGGTGCTGGGCCGTTTTCCCGGCTCAACCGCCAGCGAGGTGGTCGAGCGCACCGCCATGGACAAGGTCGCGATCAGCCGGGCCGTCCACAGCCTGATCGAAAAAGGCCTCCTCCAGCGCCAAACCGACCAGAGCGACCGGCGCAGAATGCGCCTTTTCCTGACACGCGTGCGCGGCCGCAAACTTCTGGAATCGGTCGTGCCACTGGCGGCGGCTTACGAAACAGAACTGCTGGGCGCCATTACGGCCAGCGAACGCCACGAGCTGCACGCCCTGCTCGACAAGTTGCAGCGCAGCGCGGAAACACTCCGCGATCGGCTATTCGGCCCCGATCTCGGTGCGGACGTCGAGCAATTCGGGGAAAAACGTTAGCTCAAGCGCCTTCTTGAGAAATCCCACACCGGAGGACCCCCCGGTACCACGCTTGTAGCCAATGATTCGCTCGACCGTCTTCATGTGGCGGAAGCGCCACAACTGAAAGCTTTCTTCCACGTCGACCAGCTTCTCGCTGAGATCGTATTCCACCCAGAAATCGTGCGGGGCGTCGTAGATACGCTTGAACACCGGAACCAGCGCAGGGTCGCGCTGATGCGGTTCCCGCCAGTCGCGGTCAAGGTACGTTTCCGGAATCTCGTGGCCCTGGCGGGCCAGGAACATCAGGAATTCGTCATAAATACTGGGTGCTTCCAGCGCTTTTTTGACCAGTCGATAGCCTTCAGGGTCATGGCGAAACACCTCGAGCATGCCCTTGTTCTTGTTGCCGAGCAGGAACTCGACCATCCGATACTGCAGCGACTGAAATCCGGAAGCCTCGCCAAGGATGCCCCTGAATTCGGCGTATTCGCTGGGCGTCAGCGTTTCGAGCACGGACCATTGTTCAAACAGCTGGCGCTGCACCTGCTTGACGCGGGAGAGGATCTTGCTGACGGGCCCCGGGTCATCATCGCGAATATGCGAGATGGCTGCTTTCAACTCATGAATGATGAGCTTCAGCCACAGCTCCGATGTCTGGTGCTGGATGATGAACAACATCTCATCATGGTGCGGCGGGACGCTGTGAAGCCGCTGGGCATCGAGCAACAGATCCAGGCACAGGTAATCGTCGTAGCGCAAGCCATCACCGAGGTCGACCCGGATGCCTTCCTCGATCTCCCGCAGGTTGATTTCTGCAGGGCTTGGTGATTGGTCTTTATCGCTCATCTGGGGCTTCCCGAAATCTTCCGCGCAGAATATCACGCCGTGCTTGCCGGAGAGGAGGTGTCGAATGCCGCTCATTTTCACGGTAGCGTCACGCCGGCCTGGGGAACAGGGACGAACTGAACTCGGCGCAAGAAATCGGGCCGATGTGGTCGTTGCATCCAACAACTACGTTCCTTACGAAGCAGCCACCACAAAAAGTACAGCCGCTGGGGTCGTTGGATGCGCGTGCAGCCGCCTTCGGCAACGCGCAGCGCGCGTTGACGGAGCAGGGAAACAAGCATCCAACAACTACGTTCCTTACGAAGCAGCCACCACAAAAAGTACAGCCGC
>JBFHEJ010000070.1:0-9544 GCA_041584255.1 Lysobacterales bacterium | reverse complement strand
CGGCCACGGGCGGTCACGGTTGGCCAGTTAGAAAGCACACCTTTACAGCCGAAAAAAATTCGTCATACAAGTTAACTTATGCCGCCCATATCAATGGCCAGTGCGAGGGTAAAAATAATTCGGTCGACATCAGGCTCAACGAGGCGCCGGCTTTGTTCGTGATCTAAGCAGTCTGTAACCCGAAAATCTGCCGCGACATTTTGCCTTCGGGATGATGGGTCAGAACCGAAAAGATTGAGAAAGAGGACTCTAATGCCGGGCGCGTGTTGGACGTGAGCCCGGGCGCATTCTACGTCGCGGGCATCGGCGATCGCCACATCCTTCGCATTAAAGAGGAGTGCACGTTTGTGTGCATCTTCGAGCCGCCGCTCGAAGGTCAGGAAGAGGCCGACTGAAAGCTCTTTTCGACGCGCCAGACCGCCAAAGAGCTCTGAACCCGGCTTTGAACTAAGCGAACCGCCTGAACGCCACCAATCCCATGCCCAGCATCAGCAGCACCAGCACGGCCAGGCCGTATGCGTTCATCGTCGGGATGCCTTCATAAAGACGCGTGTTGAAGATGGTGCACGAGGCCCCGGCGCCGGGCAGCAGGGTGAGGCCCTGGCAATCGCTGTCGTCGACCTCGATACCGCTGTCCGTCAGGCCAACCTCGGTGACCTCACAGGTGGTGCCCGAATCCCAGTCGGGATAGACCAAGAAGGCGTCGCTCGCGGGGTTGCCGAAGAATGCAAGGCTGCCGGTGGCGTTGCCATTGAGCGGACCGCCATCGATGCTCGCATTGCTACATGACCAGTTCGCGTCGGCCACGTTCTGCGCCTGGAATTGCGGGTTGTCGTCGATCCAGACTTTGCTCACCTCCACTTCCACCTGGTCCAGGCTGTTGGTGATGACGCAGACGTTGTCCGGAGTGGCGGGGCCGCCGATACCGTTGTAGGCACATCCATCGGGACTGACCGTGCTGCCGTTGTCGTAGGAAGCGGTGTAGCCGTCCGGGACCATCTCGGTGACTTCGCAGTTGAGGGCACCGTCCTCGAAATCCGTGATCACAAAGGTAACCGGGTCACCCTCGGCAATCGTGGTGGTCTGCTGCAGTGGCAGGCCCGTATTGCACGACAGCGTCACCGCAACCTCGGCGGTATTGCCATCGCTAAAGTCCTTGCCCACTAGGAAGATCGCACGGCCCGGCACGAACTGCCGCATCCAGGAACCGTCGGCCGGGCTGGTGGCGGCAAGCGTCAGGACGATTTGGCCACAGGTGGTGGTGTCCGCCGGCCCCTCACCCACCAGGTCGTTGGTGAACGAATCGCTGTACGAATCCAGCGTTCGTTGCGTCATACCCGCGCCCGGGAACGGTTCCTCGCGCAAATACAAAGCCCAGTAGACAATCTCGCCCTGCGCGTTGGTTCCGACCTCGAATTGGCACACCGTGGTGTTGGCCGGCGTGCGCGTCTGTACGCCGTCTTCGAAGCGGAAATCTTCAAGCGCGAACGTGATGTCCATGATCGGGAACGATGCGGGCAAGGGACCTGCCAGGCTGATCTCACCGGTGACGCGATCGCCGACGGTCCATGGCGGATCGGCGAAATCGAATGGCACACCGGTATAGGCGTATTCGGCGGAATTGACCAAGGGGGGCGATGAACTGACCCACGAGCCTGGCGACAATGACGAGGCGCCAATGGTCAAGACGAATTCGTTGCAGGGTCCGGGCCCCGCCGGCCCATCGCCGACGATATCTGTGCCAATACCACCAACCGAGCCAGAGGAATCCAGTGTTCGGTGCGGATCGCCCATGGGCGGTGTGGGCAATGCGCGCAGGAAGAACGACCAGCGTTTGATGTTCCCTGCCCCATCGGTCGACAGTTCAAATTTGCACAACGTGGAGTTGGCCGGTGTGCGCGTCTGTACACCGTCGCTGAAGCTGAAATCGTCCAGCGCCAGCGTCACGTCGGTCAGCGACATGAACCGTGGCAACGGCCCGGCAAAAGAAATGAAGCCGGTGACTCGATCGCCAACCATCCAGGGGGGATCGGCCATGTCGAACGGCATCCCCGTGTAGTGGTAGTCGGTTGGATCTGCGACAGGGGGCGCCGTGCTGACCCACGAGCCAGGCGCGGAAGACGTGGCAGCAATGGTCAACAGCAGCTGGTCGCAGGCCCCTACCCCGCCGGCCCATCACCGACGGTATCTGCGCCAAAGCCAAATCCCGGGCCCGAAGAATCCAGTGTTCGGTGCGGTGAGCCCATGGGCGGTGTGGGTAACGCGCGCAGGAAAAACGACCAGTGCGTGATGTTACCAGCGCCATCGGTGGCAAATTCGAACTTGCAGACCGTCGAATTGGCGGGCGTGCGGGTCTGTACACCGTCGGAAAAGCTGAAATCAAGGAGCTGGCTGGAAATGTCCGTGAGCGGCTGAAACGGCGGCAGCGGGTCTGTGATGGTGAAACTGCCATTGACCGAATCACCCACCATCCACGGTGGGTCGGCAGTGGTAAACGGAGTACCGGTATACGTGTAAGTAACCTGCGCCTGCACGGGCATCGCGCACAGGAGCGCAATGCCGAAAAGCACAAGCCTGGTGAACCTTCCGCCCATGAGCACTCCAAAGATCAGATTGACCACCCTGCCCGTATTGATTCATGACTGACGCACGGGAACGGGCAGTTTTCAGACGATACAAGGAACCTGTAACGACTGTAAAGGGGACAAGCTCAGTCCAGGCCATGGGTTTTTGTTGCGCAAGAAAAAGCCCGCGTTCAAAACGCGGGCCCAATGCTTGTCTTGCCAGTTTTTACTTGGATGCGTTGCGTTAGGGCAAAGGACAGGGAATCGCCGAGTTGGTCAGCCGGGTCATGGCATAGCTGAGGGCGGAGTAGCCCTGGCCCGCGAACATCGCGTTGGGGGTCAGGGTCATGCTGACCTGGCCGCAACTGCTCGAGGTGAAGAGGCCGGTGCCCCACTGGGTTTCCACCCAGTTGGCGGGGTTGTACCCGGCGCCCCAGCTCGGGCCTTCGTAGATGTACACATCGACGACAGCCTCGCCATTGACGACATTGCCCACGGCCAGCAGGAAGATCGGATCGCCCATCGGATTGTAGCTGTACATGGTCGCAACCAGGACTTTGCCGCCGGTGTTGTTGTTCGAGACCTCGATTTGCACGCCCTCGCCGTTGCGCGAGGCGCCGGCCCACCAGTTGCCGTTGAGACCAGGATTAAGGCCGGTGACACCACCACCACCGCCCTGGACGGAAATGGGCTCGTCCTCGAGGTTGGTGTTGTTGCCGTTGTTGGCGTCATTGATATTGATGATGCCGCCGATGAAGTAGCTGCCGGCCGTAAGGTTACCCGGCAGATTCACGTTGGCGGTGAAGTTATCGCCATTGCCCTGACCGAGCGCGGGCCGGTTGCTGGTGCCAAGCAGCGTGTCGCCCATGGTGATCTGTGAATCGGTCGAGACGTAGTAGTTCACGGTATAGGCTGAGGAAGTGCCGCTGCCCACATTGGTGACCTCGGTGTCGATGGCGATCGGGTCGCCTGGTGCATAGACGATGTTGTTGTTGACACCGATCTCGCTCAGGCTGAGGTCCGCCTGCGCCTGCGCGGTCGCCGATTGAAGGAAGATCGCTGACAACACGATCAGGGTGGCAACTGTTTTGATGTTCATTCAGGACTAACCTCGGTAATCGGTGGTTGGTTGTGGCGGCCCGTCAACTGGCAGGTCTCAAACACGGACGTATCGTATTTTGGGTGCGTGAAGCGGTATTTAAACCCAGATGAATGTGGTTTAAAGATTGAATGAAGCGTTGGAGGTCTGACGCCCAACCGGGCCAGCGTCCACCTCAGTCGATATCCAGTATCACGGCGCCCCGCACCGCGCCAGCTTCCACCAGCTCGTTGGCGCGGGCGATGTCGACCAGCGGCAGGCGGTGGGCGATCCGGTGCTCGAGCCGCCCTGCAGCCAGCGCCTCGTCGATGGCCTCGATGGCCGCTGTCTTGGCCGCTTCAGGCATGGCGTAGACGATGACGATGCGGACGGTCAGGTCCTGGTACATCATCTGGAAGAACGGCAGTTTCGGTTCCGGAACGACGGTGGATGAATAGGTGGCGATCACGCCGCCGACCCGGATCATTTTCAGCACCTCGGAAAGATTGGCGCCAAATTCCACCTCCACCACACGATCGACGCGCTCACCGCCAGTGGCTTCGAGCACCGCCTCCGACCAGTTCGCCTCGCGGTGGTTAACGACAGATTCCGCGCCGGCGGTCTTGCAGGCTTCGACGTCTTCAGGGTTGCTGGCGGTGGTGATGACCCGCGCCCCGGCCTGGCTGGCCCACTGGATGGCATAGTGCCCCACCCTTCCAGCGCCGCCCGTGACCAGCACGGTTTTACCCCCAATATCGCCGTCGGCGAAAACACAGCGGTGGGCGGTCATCACCGGGATACCCAGGCAGGCGCCTTCGGCAAAACCGGCGGGCTCTGGCAATTCCGGCGCGCGCTGCGCAGCGATGGCCACATACTGGGCGGCCGTGCCAAAGCGGCGGGCGTACTGCGCCTGGTAGACCCAGACGCGTTCGCCGATGCGCGATTCCGGCACGTCGTCACCCACGGCCTCGATTACGCCGGCGCCATCACTGTTGGGAATGATGTAACCGCCATCAAGCAGGCCCGGAAACGAGCCGGCGCGTTTCTTGACGTCCGAGGGGTTGACGCCGCTGGTTTTCATTCTGACCAGGACTTCACCTTCGCCAGCCGAAGGGGTGTCACGTTCTCCCGTCTGGAGGACCTCCGCGGCCGGACCGAAGCGTTCAAACCAGGCTGCAAACATGAATCATTTCTCCTCGTGGGCCAGGCGGCTGCCGGACCCGCATCTATGCAAAGCAATCACCGAGTCCCTCGGTATGGCCGTCCACCGCGATGGCCTGGCCGGAAATGTGGCGCGCGCCCTCGGAGGCCAGGAACACCGCCAGCGCCGCGACCTCTTCGGCGCTGACAAAACAGCGCATCGAGGTCTGCCGCAGGTACAGTTCGCGCACTTGGGCGGGTTTGAGTCCGCGCGCCTTCGCATCCCGCTCGATGACCGCATCGATGCGCGGGCCCTCAACGCTGCCGGGGCAGATGGCGTTGACCCGGATCTGGTCTTTGCCCAGTTCCATCGCCCAGGTCTTGGTCAACCCGATCAGGCCCCACTTGGCGGCGGCATAGGGCGAGCGGTTGGGATAACCGAACAGGCCGCCCGTCGACGAGATGTTAATGATGGCGCCGCCATTATTGCGGCGCAGCAGCGGCACGGCGCCGCGCGTCGCCAGCATGCTGCCGTCGAGGTTGACCGCAAGACAGGCCTTCCAGGCGGCGTAATCCATCTCGCCGATGCCGGCGGTGGGCCCGGCGGTGCCGGCACAGTTCACCAGCACAGAAAGGCGGCCGTATTGCGCCTCGATATCGTCGAAGACGCGGCCCATGTCCGCCTCGTTGTCCACGCTCGCGCAGGTTGCCGAGACCGCCGGGTTGGCCTCGAGGAATGCATCGATGGCGTCCTGTGAGACGTCACAAACATGGGCGGCGAAGCCGGCGTCGACAAAGGCGCGGCTAATGGCCGCGCCGATACCCGAGGCGCCGCCGGTGACAAGCACGACAGGCTCTGATTTCGATGGATGATCCTGCGTCGTCATTGCGTGGCTATCATCCTGTGATCTTCTTCAAGCAGGCGCAACAGCGAATAGCACATGATCAGCCCCACCAGCATCAGCGGCAAGGACACGACGATGGTGGCCGACAGGATCACCTTGAGCCCGCCTTCGATGAACATTAACGTGATCGGCAGCACCCCGAGCGCGCAGGCCCAGAACACCCGGCTCCAGCGCTGCGGGTTTTCGCCGGCGCGCAGTTCCCGCGTCGATACCGAAGCGAGCGTAAATGACGCCGAATCGTAGGTCGTCGCCAGGAAGATGACGGCGACGAGGGCAAACGCCAGCAGTGCGAGCTGCCCGGCGGGAAGCGACATGAAGACCTCAGTGATGGCGCGCGCCTCGCCCGCGCTCTTGACGATTTCGGTGACGCTCAGCAGCCCGCTGAGTTCCAGGTGCAATGCGTAGTTGCCGAACACGATGAAGAATAACGCGGCGCCGAGACTACCAAACACCAGCATACCGAGGATCACCTGGCGGATGGTCCGCCCGCGCGAGATGCGGGTGACGAAAATGCCGACAAAGGGGCCATAGGCAATCCACCAGGCCCAGTAGAACACCGTCCAGTTTTCGACGAAGCCGGCGTTGGCCACGGGGTCGGTCCAGGTATTGAGGCGCAGGAAATTCTGCAGCACCAGCCCAATACCATTCGTGCCCATCTTGAGGATGAAGATGGTGGGCCCGACGGCGAGCACGAAAAACAGCAGGGTCAGCGCCAGCCACATGTTGAGGTCGGCCAGCCGGCGAAAGCCACGCTCGATACCAAGGTAAGCGCTGGTGCCGAAGATGGCGATGCACATCACGACCACCGATACTTCCAGCGTGAAGTCATGCGTCCAGCCCATCAACTCGGCAAACGCCGCTGCCATCATCGGCGTCGACAGGCCCAGTGACGTCCCCGTGCCGCCGATCAGGTTGGTCATGTAAATGAAATCGATCAGGCGCCCGCGCGGACTGTTGACCCCGCCCGGCAGCAGCGGCAGGCAGGCGGTGCTAAGGCGCAGATACGGCACCCTGCGCACGTAATAGGGATAGGCGATGGCCAGTGCCGGCATGCAGAAAATAGCCCAGCCGGTCACGCCCCAATGGAACAGCCCGTAGCTGCCCGCCCACTCGATGGCGGATACCGAGCGCGGCTCGAGGCCGAAGGGCGGCGCGTCAATGTAGTAGGCCCATTCGATGACGGCCCAGTACAGCAGCCCCGCGCCCACACCAGCGCAGAAAATCATCGCCACCCAGCTGCGGGTGGAAAATTCCGGTTGATCGCCGGGCTGGCCAAGCAGCACCTTGCCGTAGCGCCCGGCGGCCAGCCAGATGAGGAACACCACCAGGCCGAAGCCGTACCACAGGTAGGCAATGCCGAAATTCCGGGTGATGGCATCGTAGGCGCCGGCGATGGCGGCGCCGGCCACATCCTGAAAGGCGATGATCGGGATGCAGGCCGCGAGGATGACGGCCGCCGTGGCGGAAAACAGGACCCAGTCGGTTTGTCGGGGAGCAGAGGCCAATGTTGTGCTTGTCATTCCTGGCGTGATGGGTTTCAAACATACCATGAAGCGTCACGCATTCGTGACCGCCCGTTGTGCTATGTTCGGCGTCACCCAGCCCGCTTTGAACGGTAGCCTCAGAGTGACCCGAGCCATCCGCTGCACAGTCCTCCCCCGCCTGACCATCGCGCTGCTGATGGCCGCTTCGCTGCCGGCTTTTACCGGTGATGATCCCTATCCCGTGCTCGACCATCACACCTTCGTCCATGACGGCGTCATGCGCGAGTTTTTCGTGCATGTCCCGGAGGGGCATGAACATCGCCTGCCCGTGGTCATCGCCCTTCACGGCTACAACAGCACCGCGACGGGATTTGCCGCCTACCACGACCTGGGCGCGCATGCCGATGAACACGGCTACCTCGTGGTCATTCCCCAAGGCACGCATTTCGCGCACAGAGCCGCGGGACAGGCTTACCGGGTGACGTCCTGGAACATGCTCGGTCATGCCGGGCCGGATTCGGATTCGAGCAATCAGTGCCTGCCCGACGCCACCCGCTATCCCTGCCCGCCAAACTGTGCGCACTGCGATCGCTGCACCTGGGCGTCCTGCGGCGACGACCTGGGTTTCTTCGAAACGTTGCTGGATGTGGTGGGGTCCCGTTACGACACCGACCCGGGCCGCTACTACCTGCTGGGCGTCAGCAACGGCGGCATGATGGCGCTGGCGCTGGGCTGCGCCCTGCCCGAGCGCTTCGCGGCGATTGCCCCGATCATCGCGCAACTTCCGGCCGGTGCGGGTTGCGCACCGCCATCGCCGCTACCCATGCTGCACTTATCGGCAGGAAGGGATGAAACCGTGCCGCCCGATGGCGGGCCGGCCAGCGACGGGTTTGTGTACCAGTCCGCGCAAGAGACGGTGGTCCAGTGGGCGCGCGCCATGGCCTGCCAGGAGGGTCCGGTCGATTGGCAGAGTGCGCCCGGCACGGCCCTGCAACTAAATTGCTCGGCCTTCACCGACTGTGCGGGCGGCAGCCAGGAGGTGGTGATGTGCTCCGACCCCGACGAGGCCCACCTCTGGCCCGGGCGGCGCCCGGGCGGCCCCTGGCCGACGTGCGTGACGTCACAGCAAAGCGAAGCGATGCCCGAGCAATCACCCTGCGCGCCGCGCTCTGATGATGGTCCCCACCTCGGCCTGGACCTGATCTGGGAATTCTTCAGCCGGTTCGAACGGAAACCGGGGCTACGGTTCTCGACATCGGACTCGGGGACGCGCTGAAAATGGGGCTAGAATCTCCTGGCACTGACTGACGGATCGCCATGCACAACTTCACCCCCATCTCAGCCCTCCTCGGTGGCGCACTCATTGGCCTCGCCGCCGCCATCATGCTAATCCTCCATGGGCGCATTGCCGGGGTCAGCGGCATCGTCGGCAGCCTGCTGAAACCCACCGATGGCGAGCGCGGCTGGCGGCTCGCCTTCATCGCCGGGTTGATCGCCGGGCCCGCGTTGTTGCACATCTTCAACGGCGAGTGGCGCGAGATCACCATCGACGCCGAGATGCGGATGCTGATCGCAGGAGGGCTCTTGGTCGGTTTCGGCACCAGCCTGGGTTCCGGCTGCACCAGCGGGCATGGCGTGTGCGGTATCGCGCGTCTGTCGGCGCGTTCGCTGGTGGCCACCGCGGTCTTTATGTTCGCCGGGGCGGCCACCGTGTATCTCATCCGCCACGGGCTGAGCTGAGATGCGCACACCCATCATCGCCTTCATCGCCGGCACCCTGTTCGGGCTCGGGCTTACCATTTCGCGGATGATCGATCCCGCCAAGGTGCTGGGCTTTCTCGACATCGCCGGCGCCTGGGACGCCAGCCTGGCGCTGGTGATGGTCGGCGCGCTGACGGTGATGGCGGTCGCCTGGCGCCTGGCGGGCCGGCGCACGGCGCCGCTGTTCGCCGACCGTTTTCCCGGCCCGCCGTCTGGCGATATCGACACGAAGCTGCTCAGCGGCGCCGCGATATTCGGCATCGGCTGGGGGCTGGTGGGCCTGTGCCCCGGCCCCGCTATCAGCGGCCTGGCATTGGGACGGATGGAGATCGTGTGGTTCGTTGTCGCCATGCTGGCCGGCATGGCGGTGCATCGTTATGGGCCGTGGCGCAGCCGCTAAAAACCTTTCAGGTTGCTGGTTATACTAATCCGGGAACCCGTCAGCAATTCACAGCAGGGAGGCACCATGCGCAAAGTCACTTGCACGCTCACTTCGGTCTTCATCATCGGCATCCTGGTCGTCGGCGGGACTATGGCCGACGGGCGCATCGAGATCAACCAGGCCTCGGTCGAGGCGGCCGGCGGGTTTCCATTCACCATCACCGCACCGGG
>JBFHEJ010000069.1:0-9571 GCA_041584255.1 Lysobacterales bacterium | reverse complement strand
GAAATCGATACCCAACTTCTGCCTTGCGTGTGCTTCGAGCGCTCTTCCGCCCATGGCCTGACAAGCTTCCGCCCGGCACACCTGGATCACGGTTTGACCCCTCGGCTCGGTGCGAAAATCGTGATAGAAACCAATCACGCCCTGGACCTCGGCACGGGACAGGTTGAGCGCGCTGGCGATCAGTGGAATGGCCTCGCGGGGAACATGCCCGAGTTGGTGTTGTACTTCGTGCAGGACAGGCAGTAAGGCGCCAATTTTTTCCCGGTTGTTTTCCACCGCGGACGCCACGATGTTGGCTATGTCACCCATGTCGGAATGGTAGCATTAACCTATGAATTACGATTGCACCAGGCAGTTTATCAACGGTCGCTGGGTTGAATCCCGCGGCGCTCATCATCCGATCATCAACCCTGCCGACGAGTCCGTGATTGGGCACGTCGCCTTCGGAACGCGCGACGAAGTCGACCAGGCCGCAACCGCCGCGAGGGCGGCATTCGAATCGTACGCCGGGTGGCCAGTTGATAAACGCGCCGAATTGCTGGCGGACATCGCCCGTCGCTGCGAGGAACGGCGCGATGACTTCGCAGCTGCCATCACCGCAGAAATGGGCGCGCCGGCCAAGCTCTCCACGCGCGCCCAGTCCACCCTTGGCGCGGCGCATTTCCACGTGGCCGCCAAAGCCCTCAGGTCCTTCGAATTTGAGCAGAGAGTGGGCGATTCCACTGTCCTGCGAGAGCCGATTGGTGTGTGCGGCCTGATCACCCCGTGGAATTGGCCCCTCAACCAGGTAGCCTGCAAGGTCGCGCCCGCACTGGCTGCCGGTTGCACCGTTGTGCTTAAACCCAGCGAGATTGCGCCCATTGACGCGACCATCCTGGCAGAGATCATAGATGAGGCATTCAAGGAAGCCGGCGTGCCGGACGGCGTGTTCAACCTGGTTCACGGCGACGGTCCCGGGGTCGGCGCTGCCATCTCCGCACATCCAGGCATCGACATGGTGTCCTTCACCGGCTCGACGCGCGCCGGCGTGCTGGTGGCCAAGGCGGCGGCCGACACGGTCAAGCGTGTTGCCCAGGAGTTGGGCGGCAAATCACCAAACATCATTCTCGAGAATGCGCCATTGGAGGACGCCATCAAGCACGGTGTGCTCGACTGCTTCTCCAACACTGGCCAGTCCTGCAATGCGCCCAGCCGCATGCTGGTGCCCGCCAGCAAGTACGAGGAAGCGGTGCGCCTTGCCGTCGAAGTCGCCAGCAAGATACGAATCGGAAATCCGCAAAGCGAGGACACGCAAATGGGCCCCCTGTCCAGCGAGATCCAATTCAGCAAGGTTCAGAACCTGATTCAGAAGGGCGTGGCCGAGGGTGCTGTTCTGGCCTGTGGCGGACCCGGCAGGCCAGAGGGTTTTGACAAGGGCTATTTCGTCAAGCCCACCATCTTCCGTGACGTCAACAATGACATGACCATTGCCCGCGAAGAAATCTTCGGCCCGGTCCTGGCCATGATCCCCTACCGCGATATCGATGAGGCGGTCAGGATCGCCAACGACACGCCATACGGCCTGTCAGCGTACGTCTATGGTGCAAGCCGGGAGGACGCCATGGCGGTCGCCCGGCGGCTGCGCGCCGGCATGGTTCACATCAACGGCGCCTACGTCGACGTCCAGGCGCCGTTCGGCGGTTATAAGCAATCCGGCAACGGCCGTGAATGGGGCGTTGCCGGCATAGAAGATTATCTGGAGACCAAAGCCGTTATGGCCGCCTGAGAGTTGAGGTCAACGCTGGTAAATCGCGAACAGGAACGCACGGTCCGCGCCGCCGCTGGCGTAGCTGTAACTGCCACCCGGGGCCGTGCGCATGCGATCACCGGTTTCGAGGTCGATCAGCCAGCCTACGCCAAGCAGATCCGGGGCACCATCCCAACTCAGTGTGACGCTTCCAACATCGTCTGACGCACGGACCACAAAAGACCATTCGCCGGTCGGTTTGATCGTCGGCGCCCTGAAGTCGGAGGTGAAGCCCCATTCGGCATTTGGAAAGGCAGGATTGGTAAACAAAATGCTGAGGTGACTGCTTCCGAAGGGCGCGAGTTCTTCCAGGTCGTGCCGCTCACGGCCATCGACCGCAGTGGATAGCTGCCCCAGGAGATTACCGGCATCTTCTTTTCCTTCGGATTCAGCGGTCAGTCGAATCTGCCAGTCGCCGGCAGCGCCACTCGGTCCGTCAGGTGACCTTGTCGGAGCAGGAATACGCAACGCAACGCCAGGTTTGAAACTGCGCACCACGAATGCCCCGAATTGTGCCAGCGCTCCCTCCATGCCCGGCGTCACGCCATCAAACGCCTGGTAGGCGCTGCCATTCCACTGGTACATGATCCGCGACATTCTGCAGTTCTGCCCCACCGGTTTCTGGCTGCACTCCAGCGAGGCGCCGTCCAGCGGATCCGCCTGGTCAAGCGTCAGCACTTGCGCGCCGTCGACGACCTGCACCGCCGACCAGTCCACCGCGCCGGCGTGCGGCAGGCCGACATGATTCAGCCGGCCCGGGCCGATTTCGGAAACCAGCGGAATGTCGGCGTTCGTGAACTGAAAGCCGTCGACGCCTATGGTCGTGGCAGAATCGCTCATCACCCAGTAACCAACCCCCTGTTCGACGGAATCATCGGCCGCCAGGGTGATGTCCGTTTGCGTCGCGGCATCGTGCCGCACGACCTGCCAGCTTACCCCGTAAGCCGACGGGTCCAGACCCGCGAACACATCCACCACCTGTGCATCGGGCGCGGCGTCACACGGCATGGAAAACGCATGCCACTGCGAGGCGGGGATCGCCTGCGGCCCGGCCGCGCACGGCACGACCGTCAGGGTCGCGGCAACCGCCGCGTCCGCCTGCACCAGGCCGTAGCCGCTTTCGAAGTCAAATCCGGCGGCGTCCATGTCAATAGCGGTGCTGCGCAGCAGAGCATTGACATTGGCTGGCGACAACGCTGGGTTGGCCTCGAGCATGAGCGCTGCGATCGCGGCCGCATGCGGCGCCGCTGCCGAGGTGCCGAAGAAATCCGGGAATCCGTCTCCGTCCCCGTCGGGCGATCCGAAAAAGGTGTTGCTGACGCCGTCCACCGCGGTGAAGTCTGGCTTGTCACGCACCACCGGAAACGGCAGCAGGTCGCCATTGGTGTCGTAGAGGATGGGCGTACCGCCGGCGGACGAGTATGGTTCGAGCAGCGGGGGTGACTGTCCGAATTCGGGCGTGTCGCCGTAAAAGGCCGCGCCAGTGGCGCTGGCGCCGGCCGCATTAGCATGGCCGACGACGGTCGAGCTGTTGGTCTGAAACTCGTTGATGGTGACGCCGCTGCTGGTAAAGATCAGGGTCTTGAGAAAACCGGACGGCGGTGCGACCGAGTCGGTGGCGTCGTAGGTGATGGCAAGTGCGAAATCCGAACTGCCCCCGACGTTGGTGTAAACAAGCACCTCAGTGGGGCTGCCGTTGAGGACATTGTCGGCGCCCTGGACGTCATAAAAGGTGGCGCCGGTGGCGTCCAGCAGGGCGATATCGTGGTCGCGCAGCGGGCCGTCACCTGTTTGGACGTTGCCGAAAGGATCGTCCCACTGCAGCGCAACGACAATGCTTTCCCCGACCGGGATCGTCACCGACTGCAGGGTGTCCACGCCGGGCCCCGGGTCGAAATCGTGCATGTCCCCGACCAATTCAAATATCGGGTCGCACATGCCGTCGGGAATGATTTCAATGCACAGGTCCTCGCCACTGTCGACAAAACCGCCCTCGTAACTCCGGCGCCCGGCATTGCCAGCCGCCGAAAAGTAATTCACACCGGCAGCGGCAGCGTCATCCACGGCCTGTGCCACGATGCCGTCCATGAACATTGGCTCATTCGGATAGGCGAGGTCGTCGACGATGACGTCCGCACCTGCCGCCACAAGGGCGTCAATCCCCGTCGCGAACCGGACCTGGTTGCTCAGCGCCGTGTGAAACAGCAGGTTTGATCCAGGCGCCAGGTCATAAATAATCTGCAACATCGCCCGGCCTTCGTCGGTGCAGGGTGTGCCAAAAGGCGGCGAACCACAGCCTTCGAAGGCGCCTCCCGGGACAACCGGATTGCCCGGCGGAAGGTCGCCGCTGGCAATGTCGTCTGCGGCTGTCGTGGTGGGGAAAATGGTCGATTGATCGTAGCTGTCCGACATCACCGCGACCGTGATGCCCATGCCATCCACGAGATTGGCCGCCCTTGCAATGTCAGCCCGATGGGCGACGTCGCCCTGGCTGGTCACGGCGCCGATCCAGCTGACCGGCGGGTAGGCCGCGGCGATCGATCGCAATGGCCCGAGGGCAGCGGCCCGCGCCAGGTGCTCCACCGGCAGCATGCCGGCGACGTGCAGGCCGTAACGTGCTGAATCCACCATCCCCAGGCGCCGCAGCTCGTCTTCGAGTGCGCGGCCATCCTCACGCGCCACGGCCTCGACCATCACCCGCCCCTGCGCGTATTGCAGGTAACGCGCCGTAGGGACGAAAGACCCGCGCAATCCTCTCAGGCGATGGTCGCGGTATTCGGCATAAAGGCGGCGCAGCGTGGTATCGGCCGTTGGCAAATCGGCGCCATCGCGACGCACGCCGAGCGACGCCGCAGTATTGAAGGGCTTGCTCACTAACAATTCGAGCCTGGGTTCGGGGCCGGGGCCTCTGGACGAGATCCCGGGCGGCTCCAGTGTCCCGGCCTGCGCCAGGGCCTGGAAGCAAAAAACCACGACGAGCAATGAGGCCATCGCTGCCCGGTGCACAGTTTCCATTGCCGAAGACACCATCCTCCCCCTGGGAGTCTCGCCATGGACGATGCGTCAACTATAAGCCATCGGGCCCCACCGGGCGCCAAAAAAAGTGCGGGCGGTCGAAATTCCTACGCCGACCGGAGCGTTTTTCCTACAAGCGGGGCCGGCGGTTGCCAGCGCGCGAACTAATCGTCCTTGTACGCCGCCGTGGTTTGTCGCCGCCGGTCGACCACCAGCTGGGTGACGTCGGGGCGTGAGTAATGACCGGCCGGGTCGAAGTTCTGCCGTTCGCGGTAGACGCTGTTCAGGTCCAGATCCGCATACTGCATGGACTCCGTACCGACCACCGGTTCGACAACCCATTCGCCATCTGGCCCGGCAATGCACGAGCCGCCGTCGGCCAGCCAGTCCCGCCCGGCCTGCCGCGCGCCCTCCCGGATCCGCCCAGCCTCGGGTATGCCGTCGGCGATCCAGTCGGCACGCATCAGTCCGCTGACGGATATGACGAAGGACCGCCCTTCGCGGGCCATGAACCGGGTGATGTCGCAAGTGTTGCGCAGGCTCCCCGGCCACGCCGCGACGTGCAGATTCTCGCCCTGGGCGTAGAGCGACGCGCGCGGCAGCGGCATCCAGTTTTCCCAGCAGTTGAGGCCGCCAACGCGGAAGCCTGCCAATTGGTGAACCCTCAGCCCGTGGCCATCCCCCGGCGACCACACCAGCCGCTCCTCGTAGGTGGGCATCAGCTTGCGGTGAACTGAACCGATGTGTCCGTCCGGCCCGACGTAAACCAAGCTGGCGTAAAGGCTGTGGGCGCTCCGATCGGTGGCGCGTTCGATGGTCCCCAGGTAAACCGCTATGCTGCGCTGTGCACAAAGTGCGCACAGTGGCGCCAACTCACCTCCGGCGATATCGACGGCCTGCTCGGCGTAGTGAGCAAACCAGGCCTTCTGAGCCTCCGACTCGAAGACGGCGCCGCCGGTTAATTCCGGCCAGAAGGGATAACCCGGAACCAGCGCTTCACCAAAGGCCAGTAGTTCTACCGACTCGTCGGCGGCCTGCGTGACGTGATCGAGCACCTTTTCCAGCGTGCGCGCACGGTCGAGCCACGCAGGTGCGACCTGGGCAAAGCCCGCCCTGATTTTCATACCCTGGCTTCCGTCAGAAGTCTGCGGTGAATTGTACCCAGAGTTTGGTCGTGTCGCTGAATGTCGAGCCGCTGGCACCGTCGAAAACCGCACCTCCCAGCAGCAGGCCGTAGTGCTCGCCGAACTTACGGTTTATCGAAGCATCGATTTCGCTGCCGTACGCGGCACTACCCGACTCTGCTTCGAAATCGTGGTAGATGAGGTTCCAGGTCCAAACCCCCAGGCTGCCTTTGACGCCGAGGAACAGGTCATTAACGCCTGCGGCCGGCGTCGTCAGGAACTGGTCAGCCCAGCCATCGAAGGCGTGCAGGGTCGCGAGCGGTGTCTGGAAAGCGGCCCCGGACCGGGAATCGTCTCCGCCAAGTGACTCGTAACCGATGGTCGGGGTCAGACGGCCCAAACCCAGCGAGACTTCGGCCCGATAATAATCGCTGCTGTAGTTCACCGGGTTGTTGGCGGTGTCATTCTGGTGGGCGTACTCCAGGGCGTAGTCCAAGGGCTTTTCGGAGAGCTTGGCCGAGCCGGTCCAGCGCAGTCCGTAGCTGCGATTGGATTGCGCGGCGTTATCCTCATTGTCGATATCGTAGAAATATGCCACCAGCTTGCCACTGCCCTCCCAGCTTCTGGACAGGTTTACCAGCGCGGTCGAATGGTCGTTCTCGCCGGCAGGCACGTCGTCGCCGAATATCCGGTTGACCCGCCAGACGTATCCGAGTTGTATGTCGACACCGCCGTCGTTGTGCTGGAAGTAGGCGGCGTCAAAGGTTTGCTCGTTCTGGCGCCAGCCGACATTGCCGATAAACCGTGCGTTGTCGAAGATGATGCGTTGCCGCCCACCCTTGAACAGATTGCCTTTGCCATCGTTCCAGCCAAGGTAGGACTGGTTGAGGTCGGTCCCGGTTGGATCCGCCACCACCGGATACTGCTCCTTGTCCGGCGTGTTGCCAGCGCCCGCGTTGTAGTCATCCCAGATGATATCGGTGATGTAATCAACCTCGGCAAAGCCGTAGAAACCGCGCAGCGGGTCGGTCTTGAAGTTGATCCGCCCGCGCAGTGTCGAGGCTTCGGCGTCTTCAGTGAACCCCTCCTGGTCGACATATTCGAAGCGGTAGCGGAAATCGACGTGCGCTTCGCCCTGCTTGAACGCCTCCGCCAGGTTGTCAGCCGCCTGAAGCTGCGCGTGGCCGAACAAGCCCGCCAGCAGGGCTGCCGCAGCCGGCAGCATGGGTCGCATTTTCATCCGGTCCCTCCTGTCGATCGGCAGGCGATCAGTACACGTCGTTGACAGTGTTGTAGATGTTGAACTTGCCCGTCGGCGTGATGATTTCCGGACCCTTGATCACATGCTTCAGCGTGCGGGTCTTGTCATCGACCACGACGATGGCCGAATCCTGGTCCTGGCCGCTCCACACCGAAAACCAAACCTCGTCACCGGCCTGGTTGTACTCTGGATGCACAACGCGCTTAGGACCCTCACCCAACTCGGCCCACTCGGCGATCGGTAATACTTCGTAACCGGCTTGCGGGTTATTGACGTCGAATACCGCAACGCTCTGAGAGATCGCTTCGTCGGGATTCAAAGCGGTATCCACCCACAGGTTGGTGGAGTTTGGATGGGACTTGACGAACAGCGACCCGCCGCCCTGTCCCTCCAGCGTGCGGACCGCCTTCCACGCGTGTTCGGCGTTACCCTCAGGGTCGGTGCCAATAAAGGTGATGTTGGCATTGCCGAGCGCGCTGGTCACCCACACCGGCCCGAACTCGGGGTCGACGAAATTGGCGCCACGCCCCGGGTGTGGAATCTTGGTCACGTCAGGCAGCGCCACCAGTTCACGTTCGCGTGAATCGATCACCACGATCTTGTTCGACTGATTGGCCGCGGTCAGGAAATACCGCTTTGAAGCGTCCCAGCCACCATCATGCAGAAAGCGCGCGGCGTTGATGGTGGTCACCGTCAGGTTGTCGATGTCCTCGTAATTAACCAGCAGGATCTTGCCCGTTTCCTTGACGTTGACGATGAACTCCGGGTGCTCATGCGAGGCAACGATGGCGGCCACGCGTGGCTCAGGATGATATTCCTGCGTATCCACCGTCATGCCCCGGGTCGACATGATCTTCAGCGGCTCGAGCGTATCGCCGTCCATGATCACGTATTGCGGCGGCCAGTAGGCGCCGGCAATCGCGTACTTGTCCTGGTAATCCTTGTGCTTGGAAGTCTCCACCGAGCGCGCTTCCAGACCGACCTTGATTTCGGCGACGCGCTGCGGCGGATTCATCCACAGATCGATCATGTCGATCTTGGCGTCACGGCCGATGGTGAACACGTAGCGTCCCGAAGCCGAGGGTCGCGAGATGTGAACGGCGTAACCCGTCTTCAGGATGTTCACGACTTCCTTGGTATCGCCGTCGATGATGGCGACCTCGCCGGAGTCGCGCAAAGTCACGGCGAAGAAATTCTCGATATTACGGTCGTGCTGAGGCTCGGTGGGACGGTCTTCCGGCGCCACCATCACGCTCCAGCTAGCCTTCATTTCCGGCATGCCCCATTCCGGCGGCGCCGGGGGCTCATGTTGCAGAAAGCGAGCCATCACATCGACCTGTTCTTCGCTCAGGTCGCCGGAAGTGCCCCAGTTCGGCATGCCGGCCGGCGAGCCGTAAGTAATCAGCGCCTTGAGGTAGTCGGTACCCTTTTCGCGAGTAATGTCCACGGTCAACGGTTTGCCCGTTGCGCCTTTGCGCAATACGCCGTGGCAGCCGGCGCAGCGCTGGAAGTAAACTTCCGTCGCCATTTCAAACTCGGCGTGCGTCATGGGCGGGCCTTCGGAGTCGATAAAGCCACGCGCTTCCTCGGCGGGAATGGCGCTGGGGGTGCCCTTGTACGCCATGGTGCCTTCATCGGTTGGGTGATCCGCCGGACCGCTCACGGCTTCACCACCACGCGCAGCGGCCACCTCGGCAGCACTGACTTCGCCACCGGGATTGCCCCAGGAATTCAGGACGAAGGTGACCACATCGGCCACATCGCTGTCACTCAGATACCCGAGCGCGGGCATCACGGCGTTGTATTCCACGCCGTTGACCGTAATCGGGCCCGAGAGACCATTGATTACGGCCTGCACCACGGCTTGCGATCCCTGATCGAGGTAGTCCGATTCCGCCAGCGGAGGAAATGCACCCGCCAGGCCCTGGCCTTCTGCCTGGTGGCAGGCGCCGCAGTGTTGGGCATACACGGACCGGCCACGCTCGATCCGCTCCTCGGTCGTGACGCTGGCGGCTTCAGCCTTGTGCACGGCCAGAGCCGCATCGGTAGAATCGGTTGTATCCTCCTGCGCACAGGCGTTCACACACAACAGGCACGCTACGATGGCGGCCAAATTCAGAGCATCTCGCATCTCACTACTCCTCGAGTCGACTCAAGGTATTCTACTTTTTGCGCTGTCCTGACCATTGATGCAGGTCAAGAGTGAAGATGATGCCCGACCAGGGAACGCCCGACCTTGCGGAGGCTGGACCCCTTGACGCACAATCGTAAGGTGAGACCTGACTGCTCGCCATCCTATTTCCGAGCGTGGTTGGCCAATCCGCTGAAATTCGGGGCCGTGGCGCCATCCGGCGCCGCGCTCGCATCCCTGATCACCAGCGAAAT
>JBFHEJ010000068.1:0-9691 GCA_041584255.1 Lysobacterales bacterium | reverse complement strand
GGCGGATTTTGGTAACTATGGCCCGTTTTTCATTCGCATGGCATGGCACAGTGCGGGCACCTACCGCACGCTGGATGGCCGCGGCGGTGGCGGCGGCGGGCAGATGCGCTTTGATCCCCTCAACAGCTGGCCGGACAATGGCAATCTGGACAAGGCACGCCGCTTACTGTGGCCAGTGAAGCAAAAATACGGCGAGTCTCTTTCCTGGGCTGACCTGATGATCTTGACCGGCAATGTTGCACTGGAAAATATGGGCTTTGCAACCTACGGCTTTGCCGGCGGACGCGTGGACGACTGGGAAGCCGACCTCGTGTACTGGGGTCCGGAGACCCAATGGCTGGCCGATGAGCGCTACGAGGGCGACCGCGAACTGGAAAAGCCGCTGGCTGCGGTGCAGATGGGCCTGATTTACGTCAATCCCGAAGGCCCCAACGGCAACCCGGACCCGGTGGCGGCAGCGCACGACATCCGTGAAACGTTCGGCCGCATGGCCATGAACGACGAGGAGACCGTTGCCCTGATCGCCGGCGGGCACACCCTGGGTAAGGCGCATGGCGCGCACAGCCCGGCAGATTGCGTCGGTCCGGAACCCGCGGCGGCCGATATCGAGGAGCAGGGTTTTGGCTGGACCAACAAGTGCGGCAAGGGCAATGCCGAAGACACGGTGACCAGCGGACTGGAAGGCGCCTGGACCGTGACGCCGGTGAACTGGAGCATGAATTATCTCCAGAACCTGTTTAACTTCGAGTGGGTCCAGACCCGCAGCCCGGCCGGCGCCGTGCAGTGGATTCCGCAAGATCCCAACGCCGCCAACCTGGTGCCGGACGCGCATGTTGAAGGCAAGCGTCATGCACCCATCATGCTGACCACGGATCTGTCGCTGAAAGAAGACCCGGCTTACCGCGAGATTTCCCAGCGGTTTCTGAATAACCCCGAGGAGTTCGAGCAGGCCTTCGCCCGGGCCTGGTTCAAGCTGACCCACCGCGACATGGGGCCGACGGCCCGCTATGTCTGGGCCGAAGGGCCGCGTGATCCGCTGCTGTGGCAGGACCCGGTGCCCGCGGTTGACTATGAGCTGATCGATGACGAAGACGTGGACCAGCTCAAGTCGGAAATTCTCGCTTCCGGCCTGAGCGTGCCCGAACTGGTGCGTACGGCCTGGGCCTCGGCCTCGACCTTCCGTGGTTCGGATATGCGTGGTGGCGCCAATGGCGCCCGCATCCGGCTCGAGCCACAGGTAGATTGGGAAGCGAACAATCCGGAAGAGCTGCGGAGAGTCCTGGCGCAGCTGGAACGCATCCAGCTGGGCTTCAACAGTGCCCAAACCGGCGACAAGGCTGTATCCATGGCTGACCTGATCGTGCTCGGCGGCGCCGCAGCGATCGAAAAAGCGGCCAGCGATGCCGGTTATCGCGTCGAAGTTCCGTTTGTCGCCGGTCGCACCGACGCCACGCAGGCGCAGACCGACGTCGAAGCCTTTGCGGTGCTGGAGCCGACGGCGGACGGGTTCCGCAACTATTACAGCGAAGGCAATTACCGCTCGCCGGCAGAGATGCTGGTGGACAAGGCCAACCTGTTGACCCTGAACGTACCGGAAATGACCGTGCTGGTCGGCGGCCTGAGGGCTCTCGATGCCAACACCGGCGCGGCGGAGCACGGTGTGTTCACCGACCGTCCGGGCACCCTCAGCAACGACTTCTTCGTCAACCTGCTCGACATGTCCACGCAGTGGTCAAAGTCGGCGACCGCTGAAGGTGTTTACGAGGGTCGCGACCGCGAAAGCGGTGAGGTCAAGTGGACGGCAACGCCGGTCGACCTGATCTTCGGCTCCAACAGCGAGCTGATGGCAGTGGCGGAAGTCTATGCCGCGGAAGACGGGCGCCAGATGTTCGTGGAGGACTTTGTCGAAGCGTGGGCCAAGGTCATGACCCTGGACCGGTTCGACGTCGACCACTCCGCGCAAGTCGTCGCCCAGGAAATCCGATCTGGCCAGGCACGCCAGGCAGGGTCGTAAACCAAGGGGGCACTCCGTAGCGCGATTTCGCGCTACTACTGAGTCTGCGGCGGCAAACTGTTTGCCGCCGCAGTCTTTTTTTCAATTTCTGCGGGTCCCGACTTCAATGCCGCCGGACAGGATGCTACCAGCAAAGGTTTCCGCACCCGATGGCAAAAAGACCGTCAGGATCATGGCGTCGTTTCGCGGCCGGTTTTGCTTGCGGCCCTGCGCCTCCTCGAACACGGCGCTGAACTCCACGATGCCGTCGAATCCGGTACGGGAATCGATGACCAGCGCTTGTCCATTCACCTCGCCCCGCCGCCTGTCGACTTCCACGGAATCGAGTGCGGTCGTTTCGAGCGTCATGAACAGGTGCGCAGGGAACGAGAAAAACGATGCCGCCAGCCCCCCCACGGGGGCCTGCGGATCGCGCTGGCTGGCGTCGATCACGAAATCGACCGACTGGCCGAAACTGGACCACAGCAGGCCATCGCCGGACACAAATTCTGTCCGGTTGGGACCCATCGCCTGGGCGGTCGAGATGAAAAGCAGAATCAACAAGAGTGCAACATACCTGGACATGTTCGGGTCTCCTCGGGAGCAAAAAGTGGTGGCCGGCACGTCCGGCGCGGGTGCGTGAACGATGTCGTCGCTTGATGGGTGTGTCGTTGTCGGCAGGACTATGGTTCAACCGCCCGACCCTTCAGCGCGAGGCACCCCCGGCAGAGGCAAGAAGCGGGAGTTCGCTGCAATGGCTCATTTCAAATCCAGGGTGCTACCCTGTGCCCATGGGCGCCCTGCGGCACACGTTTGAAATGTTTTTCCGCCATGGTCTGAAAGCCATCGCCTTGCTCATCCTGCCGGGGTTCGCCTGCACTTTGCAGGCATCGGAATTTTCAGCCCGGGCGACGCTGACCAGCGAATACATTTATCGCGGGCTGGCCATGTCGGACGGCGACCCGGCACTGCAGCTGGGGGTGGACTACGCTCACGACAGCGGTTTTTTTGGCGGGGTATGGGCCAGCACGATTGACATCGAAAGCCCGTTTAGTGAACGTGATTTCGAGCTGGATTTTTACGCCGGCTACCACCACCAGTTCCAGTCGCCGTTTTCTGCCACCGTAACCGTGATGCGCTACACCTATCCCGGCCAGACGGGCGGCCATAGTTACGACTACAACGAACTGCTGGTCAGCGCCACCTGGCGCGATCGATACTCGATTGAACTGGGCTACACCGATGACTACAACGGCCTGGGCGGGGATGGCGTTCACTGGGAACTGCAATTCGACCAGCCGGTGGCCAACGCCTGGGTGGTGGGCGCCACACTGGGCCGTAATGATCTCTCTGACCTCGGCGGGGCTCGCTATTACTACTGGGATGTGGGCGCATCGGCCAGGTTTTCACGCCTGATTGTCGACCTGCGCTGGTTCGATAATGAAGAGCTGTACCGGTATACGGTTCCTGAGTCGGCCGGGTCCCGTTTGGTGCTGAGCCTGTCGCTGGCCTTCTGAGACGCCGTCAGGGCGTGGTGGATACGTAATCGGCTTCCCGGCAGCCGCGCTCGTCCAGCAGCTCGGCCAGGGCACGGCAGGCGTTGACCGACTGATCGACACCGGCCTGGCTGTTGACCAGCAGGGCCCTGATCTGCTCAGTGGTCAATGCGGGCCGGCGGGCCACCAACAAGGCGACGATGCCCGAGACCTGGGCCGCCGACAGTGAGCTTCCGGAAGCAAAGTCGTAGCCGCCGGCGGGGACCGGCACGAGGATGTCGGCGCCGGGCGCCCTGATTGCTGTGCGAGAACCGCCAGACGATGCATCGGATTCATCGTCGGGAGCAACCACGATGACGCCGGCGATCTCGGCCGGAAAACCCACTTGTGCCTGGCCCGGGGCTGCGGCCACCACCACGATGCCTTGCGCCAGGGCCTGTTCCACCAGGCGGCGCAGCAAACCGTCCGACGGCCCGTTCAAACTCAGGTTGATGATGTCTGTTGGCGTCCCGACGGCGTAGTCCAGGGCCTTGGCGAGGGTGAAGCTGTCGCACAGCGCCCGTGGCTTGTCCGCCTGGTGCCAACAGGCTTTGAGCACCGAAAGGTGGGTTGCGGGAGCGACGCCCGTGATACCGACCCCATTGTCGGCATCAGCCCCGATCACGCCGGCCACGGCGGTGCCATGGACATCGGCCGAGAAATCTCCATCGCCGTCCTCGACGAAGTCGTGATAACTCGCGATCCGTGTTCGCAGCTCGGGATGTTCGAGATCGGCGCCGGTGTCGATAATGGCCACGCGAGTGCCATCGCCGCGCGACCAGTGGTGCGCCTGGGTCAGTTCCAGCGTATCGAGATTGTGTTGCAGCCCGGCGTAGGGGTCGGCCTCGCCCGGCGCGTGGGTGGCGCTGACTTCAAACTGGTTGAGGCGCTGCGCCGATTCGACCTCAGGCCTTTGGCGCAGGCGGGCAAGCAGTTCATCAACATCCAGGGACGATTCAACGCCGAAAACGAGGCAATGGACTTTGAGCGAGACGATCGGCCATTCATCCAGGGTCGTCAGGTTGAAATCGCGGGCGATGCGGTTGGCCGCCCGCTTGACGCCCACCGAAACGAGATAGGCCGAGGATCGGCGCTTGTAGCCCGGCCGCGCGGCGCCGGCCCGGGCGGCATTGCTCATGGCCGGATCGGCAAAGGTCACCAGGATCCTGGTGACGCCATCGCCGGTGATGGTGACATCTTCCGCCCCGGCCGCCGGTGCTGCCGTCGCAACCAGGATCACCAGGATGAGGCAACGAATCATCAGCCCTAATCGTCCGAATGAACGGCCCATTGCGCAAATTGCACGCTGGGCTGCCGCTGCAGGTTCTTGAGCAGTTGTGCACGTTCCTCTGCGGACAGCGCCTTGGACACTTCCAGGGTGTATACCCCGCGGGCCGATGGCCCAGTGGCCACCGTGAGGGTGTGCTCACCGAGCAGTTCGGCCATTTGCGACAGGGTCATGTCCGGGCTGAACACTACGCGAACATAGTGCCCCTTGGACAGTTGATCTGGCAGGGTCAGGGTGGTGAATTGGGGACCCGGTGACTGCGGCCAAAAGAGCGCCGTGGCGAGGCCGATCAGCACGGCGGTCTGTACCGCGAATGCCAGCCGCCATCGGTTCGACATGTTGTCGCGAATCCAGGACGTCAAATGCGCCTTCCAGTTGCGCCGTTCGACCCATTGGTCGATACGGGCATTGATGCCGCGCATATCGGCTTCCGGGATGTCTTCCCAATCGGCCGCCGCGTCGCTGACAAAGGCCTGCAGCTGCTCCAGCGCGCGCAATTCGCGCTTGCAGACCACGCAGGACTGGGCATGCGCGTGCACGGCCTCACACGCCGCTTCGTCCATCGAGCCATTCACCAGCCACGGCAAAAGCTCGATGGCCTTTTCATGCGCGATGGTTTCAGGAACGTTCACGGTTTTTGTCCTCGACGGGTCCGGCCAGCGCCGGTAACAGGATCTTCAGCCGACGCCGGGCGTGAAACATGCGGGTCTTGACCGTGTTGACCGGGCAGCCGGCGATCTCGGCAATTTCCTGGTAGGAAAAACCGCCGTAGTACGTCAGCTCCACCACCTGGCGGTGATCGGGACTCAGTTGCCGCAATCCTGCCCGCAGCCACTCCGAGGGCTCCTTTGACTCACCGGCCAGCGCATCGACATTCGCCCTGCGGTCGAGCCCCGCCTGGTAGCGGCTGTCTTTCCGGATGGCGGTCATGACCTTGCGATAGGCGATACCGAATATCCACGTGGATACCGCGGATTTGCCGCGAAACTTGCGGGCGTCCTTCCACACCACGAACATCACGTCGTCCAGCACCTCCTCCACCGTGGCCGGATTGCCCAGGAAGCGGTGCAGGTAGCCGAACAGGCGGGGGTGATAGCGCTTGTACAGCGCCGCGAAGGCCGCCCGATCGCGCTGCCCAACGCGGCCAAGGAGCTCAAGCTCCCCGGTTTGCTCTTGCCGCGGACAAACGCGCTTGCTGGTTTTGTCGGTCATCAGTGCCGGCCACCATGACGAATCACCCTTATCTTATGAGTTCCCGCAACGGACAGAAAGGTTCACGGTCTTGATCCGTGACGGGGTGGCACGGCATCCCGCTGTCGGGAACTGCCGCTCCTGGCGCCCGTCATCATGTGATTCACCGCGTGTACGCAGAGCCCAAAGCGAAAAAGACCGGATTTAGCTGGCAAGACTACTTCACCGGCCGCGAACTCTCTCCCGAAGAACGCCAGGCGGTGCTGGAAGACCTGTTCGTTTTCGGCCAGGAGCATCAATCGGCCTGCCTGATGCGGATGGGCGTGCTGCTGGTGCTTTCCACGGTCATCGCCGCGGCCGGGGCGGTTGTGATGGGCTGGCCGCAGCGTCGTGCTTCATCTGCAAGGCCCGGTGCAGCCGGTCACCATCGGTGAACTGTTCGATCGCTTCAGGCGCCACGCTGGCCTTTCAGCACACGTGGATGTGGAGCGCGACCCCGTACGGCGCTGGGGTGATGTACTTCCAGGCGGTTGACTGAGCCGCTGCGCCTATTTCTCGATGGTGTCGCGGAGCTGGCCGGCAATGTCGTCGCCAAAGCGCGACAGGACCTCGCTCATGGCACGCGCCATCGCCTCGAGGTCACCGCCGCCTGAAGCCTGCCCCGCGTAGCGCTCGCGGCGCGGTGGTTGCGCTGCCTTGTGCGCGGCATCCACGATGGCCCACTGCACCTGCAATACGACCTGGCCGGCAGCATCGCTGTCGAAACGCTCGACCTGGCCAATGACCAGGTAGTCAAGGCGCACGGGTTCGAGGAATGGATAGGCCAGCACCACGGCCCCGTCAACTCGCCCGTCAACGTCTGCGGCAAGGACCCGGTGCATGGCTTTGTCGACCGGCTCCACCCAGCGCGCATATTCGTGCACGGTCATCTCCGCTCCAACGCCGCGCGTCACCATCCGGGAGCGCTTCAGATAGTCGGGCACACGCAGCGGCCCCAGGCCGACCACGACGGCATCGGCTTTGGCGTCGTAGGCCGGGTGATCGTCGGCCTGCAGGCTGTAATAACGCACCGGCGGTGATGTCCCGCAGGCGGTCAGAAACAGAACACAGAAAACCAGTGAAAAGGTCGTCAGGGCGCGTGTCATGGCGTGCTCCATGGGATTCGGGCCTATTGCTTGCCGCTCAGCAGGCTTTCGGGGTTGCGTTCCAGCAGATCGAAGAATTCGCGCAATGCGAGGGCCGCACTCTCGATTTCCTCCAGCGTAAGCTGCAGTTGATACATCTGCACCGATTCGCCGCGCAACTGGTCCTTGGCGGCAGACAGCGTCTGCTCGGTTTCGGCCATCACGCTGGCAAGCCGCTCGAGCGCGGGCCGCAGGTCATCGGCCAGTGTCCCGACCTGGGCGTCGGTGTTTTGCAGCAGGGTCCTGGCATCGGCCGTCGCCGCCCGCAGCTCCTTCAGGGTCATATCCACGCTGGCCGCCAGTTGCTGCAGCTTATCGTCGTTGAGCAACTGGTTGAGCCCGGCCAGGGAAGCGCGCAGGTCCTGGGAGTTGGCGAACTCTTCCATGCCGATGAGGATATTGTTCACGCGCACCGAGATTTCTTCCAGGTCGAAGTCCTCACCAATGCGTTCGGACCAGGCCCGGATCTTGGTAATAAAGGCCTGGGCGCTCGACGGGACGGTGGGAATTTCCTGGTGTGGCGCTTCAACGCCGCGGTATACGGCCACGGTTTCCGGGCGCATGTCGAGCTTGACGTTCAACTGCCCCGTAACAAAGCTTTCCAATTCGAGCTGCGCCCTGAGGCCAGCCTTCTCCACCATGGTGTCGTGGCCGAGCGGCGCCCGCCGGGCCTCGGTGTGAATGACCTCGCCGAAGTCCGTCATGATCAGGTCCTCGGGCAGGATTTCCATGGTGACCTGGGTAAGCGTTTCGTAGGTTGACTGGTCCACCAGCAGGGCGATGTCGGAGACATAGCCCACCCGGACTCCATTCATGAGCACGTTGGAGCCCGCCCGCAGGCCCTTGGTCGATTCGTCGAAGTAGGCGACGTAAACCAGGCGCTGGGCGAAATAGTTGGAACCGCCCAACAGGGCCGTGCCAATCGCCAGCAGGGCGACGGCGCCGACGACGAAGGCCCCGATGAGGGTGGGGTTGGCTTTCTTGCTCATGGTGCCTGCTCCTTCGCGGTGCCGCGCTGGAGAAAGTTTCTCACGACAAAGCTTTCGCTGTGTTCTTTGAGTTCGGCCGGGTTGCCGGTGGCGAGCTGCGTGCGGGCGTCGGTGTCGATAAAAACCGCATTATCGGCGATGGAAAGGATGCTGTGCAGCTCGTGGGTCACGATCACGACGGTGGTGTCCAGGCTGTCGCGCAATTCCAGAATCAGGTCGTCGAGCAGCTTGGCGCTGATCGGGTCGAGGCCGGCCGAGGGCTCGTCGAAAAACAGGATCTCGGGGTCGAGCGCCATGGCGCGGGCGAGCCCGGCGCGCTTTTTCATACCGCCGGAGATCTCGCTGGGGTAATAATCCTCGAACCCGGCCAGCCCCACCAGCATCAGCTTGTAGGCGGCGACTTCACGAATCTCCCCGTCCTCGAGGTCGGTGTATTGTCGCAGGGCGAGGCCGATGTTCTCAGCCAGCGTCATGGAACTCCACAGCGCGCCGGCCTGGAACAGCGTGCCGAAATTGCGCTTGGCGGTTTCGCGCTCATCGGCGCTGGCAGCCCAGAACGGTTTTCCATGGTAGAACACCTCGCCGCTGGCCGGCCGCTTGAGTCCGATCATGGATTTGAGCAGGGTGCTCTTGCCGCAGCCCGAACCACCCATGATGACGAAGATTTCGCCCTGCGAAATGGCGAAGTTCAGGTCGCGCTGCAGCACGAAATCGCCATAAGCCAGGGTGACGTTCTCGACCAGGATGTGGGGGGAGGCTGCTGACACTGCGGATACCGAGTCCTAGATTCCCAGGTTGATGTAGATGATGGTCAGCACTGCCGCGCTGACCACGATCAACACGATACCAAGTACCACGGCCTTGGTGGTGGCCTGGCCGACCGCCATGGCGCTGTTGCCGCAGGCCATGCCCTGCTGGCAGCCGGCCAGCGCCACCAGGGCGCCGTAGACCAGGCTCTTGAACAACCCGCCAAACAGGCTGTTGAGCCCGACCGCGTCGACCGTCTGGTGGAGGTACTGCATCACCGGCACATCGAGCATGACGATGCCCACGATGGTGCCGCCGAAGATACCCACCAGGCTGGCGTACATGGTCAGCAGCGGCATCATCAACACCAGCGCGATCATCCGCGGCGTGACCAGGAAGTCGATCGGATTCATGCCCAAAGTCGTCAGGGCGTCGACTTCCTCGTTGACCTTCATGGTACCGATCTGGGCGGCATAGGAGGCGCCGGTGCGCCCGGCCATGATGATGGCGGTCATGATCGGCGCCATCTCGCGCACCATGGCGATGGCCACGAGGTTGGCGGTGTAGATGCCGGCGCCGAAACTCTCGAGCTGCATGACGCCGACAAACGCGAAGATCATGCCGATCAGGATGCTGATCAGGGTGACGATGGGCAGCGCCTCGGCGCCGGCCTCCTGCGCGTACTGGAAAAGATCCGAGCGCAGGTAGGTCGCCCGGCCGCGCACGAAACGCCCCACCGAGTACACCAACTCCCCGGTAAAAGT
>JBFHEJ010000067.1:0-9701 GCA_041584255.1 Lysobacterales bacterium | reverse complement strand
GTCTGCTGAACATCATCAGTTGTTCCCTCAACATCAAACTATTCGAAGCAACGCTTTTTAACTATACAGCCAAACGGCGTTCGAGTCGAACGTTTGAATGGTACGAGTTGGACAAATTTTAAGTGCAAATTTAACAATTTATGTCGGGCCCAGGGTGATTGCTGCCGCTTGGTTTTTTTTGTTTGCGACTCACTCGTGCGCCATCATAGCGTATCAGGAGAACATACGGCAATTTTTTCGTACTTAAATTTACAAACGCAATCCGGGCCGAAAACGGGCCGAACTAAGCCGCACAAAAAGCCATTTTCGCCGCATTCATTCGAATGGTTTCGAGATCGTCTTCGCTGAACCCGGCGGCCGGCGCCGCGATAAGGTATTCATGCGGCAGATCGATGCCGCTGATTCCGGGGTCATCGGTGTTCAGATTCAGCAGCACGCCCGCATCGAGCAGTGCTTTGGCCGGGTGATGGCGGTACTGATCCACGGCCTCGATATGCAGATTGGACGTCAGGCAAATTTCCAGTCCGATTTGCGCCCTGGCCAGGTGGTCCACGAGTTTCGGATCCTCAATGGAGCGAAATCCGTGCCCGATCCGGCTGGCTCCGAGATCCTGTATAGCCGACCATACACTTTGAGGGCCGTCGGCTTCGCCGGCGTGAATGGTGACCTCCAGGCCCGCATCCCTGACTCGCCGGAAGTGCACCTTGAAGAGCGATGCCGGAAAACGCTGTTCGTCACCCGCCAGGTCGATGGCGACCAGGCGGTCACGCTGCCTGAGCAGCACTTGCAACTCTTCAAGACAACTCTCGACACCGTAACTGCGGCTGAGAATACCGATCAAGTGGGCGGCGATACCGCTGTCCCGAACACCCTGGCCAACGCCGTCTATGACCGCATCGACCACCTCTTCCGGTCTCAAGCCATTGGCCTCGGCCATAAACACCGGGCTGAAGCGCAGCTCGACATATTCGATGCCCTCGGCCGCGGCATCCTCGACATTTTCCCGGGCAATACGGCGGCAGGCTTCGGCATCGACCATCACCGCGGTCAGGTACTTGAACCGGGCGATAAAAGCCATCAGGCCCGCCTCGCTGTCGCTGACCTGGACGTGCGGCCTCAATTGATCGACATTGTCGGCGGGAAGCGGCACGCCATGCTTGTCGGCGAGGTCGAGGATGGTTTCCAGCCTAACGCTGCCGTCGAGGTGGCGGTGCAGGTCGATCAACGGTAATTTATTGGCGCTACTATTAATGAGTCCATCTCCTACTTCCGGCAGGGCATCGGTGAACAAACCATTCAACGACATTCTTGGCACGATCGGCAACACCCCGGTGGTGAAAATCAACCGGCTCGCTCCCCAGGGGGTCGACCTCTACGTCAAGCTCGAGGCCTTTAATCCGATGAGTTCGGTCAAGGACCGCATGGCGCTGAGCGTGATCGAGCAAGCCGAGCAGGACGGCGTGCTGGCGCCCGGCCAGACCGTTATCGAGGCGACCTCGGGCAATACGGGAATCGGCCTGGCCATGGTGTGCGCGGCCAAGGGCTACCCGCTGGTGCTGACGATGTCGGAGAGTTTCAGCATAGAGCGACGCAAAATCCTGCGTTTCCTCGGCGCTCACGTGGTGCTCACGCCGGCACACGAGAAAGGCAGCGGCATGCTGGCCAAGGCGGTGGAACTGGCTGAGAAACACGGCTGGTTCCTGGTCCGTCAGTTTGAAAACGAGGCCAATGCCGACGCCCACACCCGCACCACGGCAGAGGAGATTCTGGCGTGCTTTGGACCCGACGCCCTGGATTATTTCGTCACCGGCTACGGCACCGGGGGCACCCTGAAAGGCACGGGTCGGGTGCTGCGGGACAAAAGCCCGAAAACCAAAATCGTGGTATGCGAGCCGGACAATTCGGCACTGCTGTCCAGCGGCATCCGCCAGGCCCGCAACGCGGACGGTTCGCCGCGCGAAAGCCACCCCAATTTTCGTCCCCACCTGATGCAGGGCTGGACGCCTGATTTCATCCCCAAGCTGACCGAGGACGCCGTGGCGATGGCACTGGTCGACGAGATCATGGCGATCGACGGCAATCATGCCATGGCGATGACCAGAGAACTCGCCCGGCGCGAAGGCATCTTCTGTGGACTCTCCTCGGGCGCAACCTTCAGCGGTGCGATCCGGGTGGCCGAAAAGGCGCCGACGGGTTCGACCATCTTGTGCATGCTGCCGGACACGGGCGAGCGATATCTCTCCACCCCCGTTTTCGATGGCATTCCGGAGGACATGACGGAAGAAGAACTGGCCATTTCGCACTCGACGCCCAACTTTCGCTTTGACAGCCACACGCCCCCACCGCCAGAGCAAGAGAGCCAGGGTAAGGAGCCCCTGGATCCCGCAGCCGAGGCTTTCGTCGACGCCGTACTCGGAGATCCGGACCAGCCCGTCGTGCTGTTTGCGTTGGAATGGTGCGAATTTTGCTGGGGCATTCGCAAGCTGTTCGCCAAACTGGGCATCCCCTATCGCGCCGTTGACCTCGACTCGGTGTCGTTCCAGGAGGGCAACCGCGGCGGCGAAATCCGCAAGGTGCTGAAGTCACGCCTGGGCACCAACACCATCCCCCAAATCTACATTGGCGGCGAACACATCGGCGGGGCCACCGACACCTACCAGGCCTGGGGCCGCGGTGAATTGCAAGAGCTTCTCAGAAAAACGGGGATCAAATACGTGGATCCCGGGCCGGAATTCGACGCCAACAGCTTCCTGCCGGCATGGCTGCACAAGCGCTGACCAGGCGGTAACAGCTTGCGGCTGCAACGCTGAGGTTGGGTCAGGCCCTCAAAAAGGAACGGTGCAACCGTCGGCGATGCAGGCTTTCAACGCTTCCCGCGTCTGGGTGCCGTAAACGCCATCGGCAGCCCCCACGTCGTAATCGAGTCCAGCGAGAGATTCCTGCAGTTTGCGGACACGTTCCGGGTTTTCAAAGGTGTAGGCCAGATCGTAAGCGTTCATGGCCTTTTGGCTGCGGCCCAGCAAGGTGAGAATCTGCGCTTTGATATGCTGGGATTGGGTGTTGTAGGGCTCAGCCTCCAGTGATCGGTTGATGGCCGAAATAGCCGGGTGGAGTTCATTGCGCTTGTAGTGTGCCCACGCTTTATCGCGCCAGGCCAGCCCATAGTCAGGCACCAACTCGATGGCGCGGTCGTAATCGCTCAGGGCCGCCTCGTAGTCGAGCCTGTCCGCATAGGTTTCGCCGCGCATCACGTATCCTGCCGCAGCCGCAGCGGGATCTTCGGGGGGGCTGTAGAGACAGCTGCTGAGGGCCAGGTTTGCTTGTTCGTATTTTTTTGCAGAAAAAGCTTTTTGGCCGTCCGGGCACCAGCTGCTGACGTCCTGGGCAAAGGCCACTTGCCAGCCCAGGACGACGATCGCCGACAAAAAACTCAAAATCAATCGTTCTGTCATGGCTCCATCCTAGCTGATTTGGCAAGATATTCCTGATGGCCCTCGATTATCCTAAACCCGTGCCTGCAAATCCATTCGTATACCCGGTCTTCCGACCCAATCTGACGGACATGTGCTTTTGTCACAGCGGCGAACTGTTTGGCTGGTGCTGCGCCAGCGAGGAGCCGGACCGTCGGCCGCCCCATGGCGTTCATATTGTGCCCCGATTCCTCGATTCAGGCACCTGCAAAGTCTGGATTGCAGCGTTGTCCAATCGCCCCCGTACCGCTTCGAGCCTCTACGACCATGAACGGTCCACCGCGACCAGGCTCAAAACCAAGACCGGCAAAGGCCGGACATCGGAGTACATTGATGTAACCCCCATCCGACAAGCGCTCGACCAGGCGGTTGCGCGTGCCTTTGGGCTCGCTCCGAAACTGTTTGGCCGCGAAGTGGAAATGTTCGAGTTGCCCCGGGTGTTGCGCTATGCGCCGGGCCAGCATTACGGAATCCAAGCGGATAATTGTCACCGCGAGCGCCACCAGAACTTCTGGACCAAGATGGTCGACCGCGACGTCAGCCTGCTGATGTACCTGAACCAGGACTTCACGGGTGGCGGCCTGGCTTTCGAGAAATTCAGATATGTCTACCAGCCCAGCGCTGGGGACCTGTTGATGTTCCCCTCCGACAACCGCTACAAGCACGGCGCCATGCCTGTCGAGTCCGGAATTCGCTATGTCGCTGTCTCCTGGGGCGCATACCTGGACCAGCCCCGTTTACACCAGAAACATCCGGGCATCGTGTTGCCGATGTCTGATTTTCAATTCACCAACGAGGATCCTTCCTGAGCCATGCCCGTAGGAATCAGAGTCCCGGACTTCAATCCCCGACCTAAAGACCCCTGCGTCTGCCGCAGTGGGCAGGCCTTTGAGGACTGCTGCGGCACGACCGCACCAAATCGCCGGCCGCCGCCAGGCGTGATGGCCATGCAGGGTTTTCTGTCCGGCGATACCTGCCGGCAGTGGGTGGAGTACCTCGAGGGACAACCACGGACCAGCGCCCAGGTGCTGGATATGGAGAAATCCACACCGCGACGGCCGGTTTACGTCGAGGACAAGACCAGGGTTTGCCACGAAGTCGACGCCGGTGATTTGCGACAGACCATCAATGCGGCGGTGAAGGCCGCCTACCAGCGGGTTGCCTCCGCCACCCGGCGGTCAATCGAGTGGATGGAAATACCGCACGTCCTGCGCTACGAACCCGGTGGCTTTTATGTCTCACATGCCGACAGTTGCCAACGCGACGAAGCGAGCAGAGCCTGGTACAAGGTCAACGACCGAGATCTCAGCCTGCTGATGTACATCAACGACGATTTCACCGGCGGCGGGTTCTCGTTCACGCGTTTCAATTGCCGCTTCAAGCCCGGCGCTGGGGATGTGCTGGTGTTTCCCTCAGACCACCGCTACGAGCATTGCGCCCATGTCGTGGACAGCGGTTTTCGCTACGCCATCGCGAGCTGGGCGGCTGTCCGGGGGGTCAAGCGCGTGTTGACCGAGCCCCCCGAACAAGCCCTTCACTTCTAACGCGAGCCGGCTGATGATGCGGACGGATGGCTCAGCATCACCTCGAGGTCTGCCGGGCTAGCAATCCTGGGGCTGTGGGCACCGACGATCTTGCTGTATTCGAGCTCCAGCCGCTCGAGCGCCGCGGCAAACGCCACGGTTGCGGGCACGGCTGGCGGCATGGGCCCGGATGGCGGCTGCGGGAAGTGATCGGCCTCGAAAACAATTCCTTCCTTGGGCAGATAAGCGATCAGCAGATTTTCCGCATGCGGCGTCGGCCCGATGTTATAGAGCTCGACACGACGATCGCCGGCGCCCAGCGTCAGGTGATCATCGACGAACCGCAGTTCCACCTCACCGCCTGCCGCCGCGCGCACCACTTCTTCGTTTTCCTTGAATGTGATCACCGTCGCGCCGATTGCGGCGTATTCCGCGGTGCCGGGGATGTGATCGCTGTGGTGGTGAGTCAGCACGCCGTAACGGATCGGCTTGTCAGGGATCTCCTCGCGCAGCGCCTTGATCCGGTCGCCAACGCCCTGGGTTCCCCCGACAGCGACCACGTGATCGCCCATTTCAATAAACAGGCCGTATGCGCCTGCGCCACCGATCAGGAAAACGCCTTCGTCGATCTCATTAGTGGCGAACTCAGTGGGAGTGACGGCGTCAATGCGTTGCAGGTTAGGCGGCACCGCGGCGTATTGCTTGACCGGCTTGTTGAATTTTTGATGCAGTTCATCGATGTCGATGTTTTTCGAACCGTTTACGTACAGCTTGAAACGCGTATTGACGGCAACGCCGTCCATGATCTCGTAATCGAGAAAGGCGTATTCGACTTGCCCAAAAGGCGGCAGAACCCGCTCCATGCGATTCAGCATGTGTGTTTCAGCGTCGAAATACAGGCTCAGCGCGGGGCCTACCTCCATGACCAAGGTGATGATGTCATGCGGTTTTCCATCTACGTCGGCCTGGCCGAGCCAGTGAGAGGTGTGGCGACGGGCCATCAATTGCTTCATAAGCAGCGCCGGCGTGATGCGAATGGTCGGACCGGCATTGGTGTTGTAATCAGGCTCGGCTATGGGCGCTGCGGTGTCGCGGCGATAGTCGAGCTGAAAGCTCTCCTCGCCGTTGATAATGGTTCCATTGTCGAAGACAAATCCACCACCCTCTCCCGCATTGCGGGTCACGAAGATCTCATTTTCGAGATCCAGGGCGACAAAGCTGTCCGTCACGTTGCGGTCCCAGGGCTCCCCGGGCTTACGGCTTTGCCCGACCGCGTAGTTGATGAACTTCACTTCCTGGACGTAAGTCTTCAACCCATCCAAAGCGTCGGCGCCCCCGTGGGCTTCGATGGCGGCATCGATAACCTCGTTGGCCTTGTTGACGGCATTGAGCGGAACCGACTCCGCCAGGGTCGTTGCAGCGAAAACCGCGGCCGCAACCGCGGCAGTAAGTACGATTGTGCGTTTCACGTCGTTCACCTCGGTATCTGTTTCTGATCTCGCCTGACCGGCACCGGCTCTGCGGCCGCTCGCGGCGAGTCTGTCAGGCACAAGAGCGCTTGTCAGCGCAGAAACGACAACAGGACGAGCTGGCGCGGCGAATCGCTGGGAAATCAGGCTACAACGACACGATTCGAAGCCGTCATGGAGACACCGTTAGTGCCCGTGGGAGGAGATGATCTCTGCGGCAGGACCGAAAGCGACGAGACGCGTGAAGAAAGTGTAGTCGGCCTCAAGTGCAATAAGGCCGATAAGCACCAGGATACAAAGCGGCGGCAGCAGGATGGCATAAATCAGCGCCAGACGCTCCCAGGCCATGTGCATGAACACGGCGACAATGAATCCGGCTTTAAGCAGCATGAAGATGACGACCAGCGACCAGCGCAGCATCCCCTGGAGTTGGAAATAATCCACCATGTATGAAAAAAAGCTGAGTACAAAGAGCAGAATCCACACCCAGATATAAATGCCAAGCGGGTGTTGTTGATGACCTTCTGTGCTCGCCATGAATCAGTTTCCTTAATGGGGTCAGAGCCCCTTTTATTTGTTGATGAGGTCAGCACCGCTGTTGGCGCTGAACCCGGTTATCACCACAGGTAGAAAAACGCGAAGATAAACACCCATACGAGGTCGACGAAATGCCAGTAAAGCCCGGCAATCTCGACCATCTCGTAATTGCCGCCCCGCGTTCGATCGTAAAAGCCATTGCGCACCCGATTGGCAACGATGGCGAGATAGATCACGCCAGCTGAAACGTGCGCACCGTGAAAGCCCGTGATCATGAAGAATGCAGAACCAAATTGAGCGGCGCCGTAGGGATTGCCCCAGGGACGCACACCATGATCCACGATCAGCTTGGTCCACTCGAAGGCCTGCATGCCAACGAAGGTTGCGCCCAAAGCCGCGGTCGCCGCCATGAGCCACACGGTTTTCTTCTTGTCGCGCCGGTAACCGTAATTGACCGCCAATGCCATGGTACCGCTCGACGTGATCAGCACAAACGTCATGATGGCAATCAGGATCAGCGGTATCGGATCACCGCCAAAACTGAGCGCAAACACTTCACTGGCATTTGGCCAGGGTACAGTGGTCGAAAAACGCACTGTCATGTAGGAAATGACGAAGCAAGAGAAGATGAAGGTGTCGGACAGCAGGAAGATCCACATCATGGCCTTCCCCCACGGCACCTGGAAGGCCTGCTTGTCACCCGACCAGTCGGCGACGACCCCTCTCAGGCCTTCCTGCAGCACGCCCTCCCCGCCCGGATTTACGTCGTGCTGCACCGCTTCATGAGACATGTCTTGATCCTTGTTCTCAGGTGGTTAGAAGAAAATAAAGCATCACCAGCCACACCAGCAGCAGGAAGTGCCAGTAGGTGGCACAGAGCTGGACGCTGCTGCGCACCGCCTCGGCGCCATTCTCCCCAAAGGCCCTCACCGTTGCTTTCGACCAGACCCACAAGCCGCCAACTACGTGCAGCCCGTGGATCGCGGTCAGCAGGTAGAAAAACGCGCTGGCGGGATTGCCGCGCACACCGAAGCCCGCTGAATTCAGCTGCGACCAGGCGAGAAGCTGCCCGCCAATGAAACCCGCGGTCAATAGTCCGGACGCGATCATGCCGATGCGCAATTGACGATCTGCGGCGCGATTAGCCTGCACCCGGGTCCACTGCATGACCACGCTGGCCAGAACCAGTAGTGCGGTATTGATCCAAAGGATGGAGGGCAGTGGCAAGGGACGCCAGTCGGCGTATCCCATGCGAATGCGATAGGCCACGAACAGCAGGAAGAAGACGCTGGCGACTACGCACAGGAACACGCGGAGAGCCACCCGTTTCGGCGGCTGGGTGATCGAGGCCTCGCCCGTTTCCCCTGCGTTCTCCCAGGGCTTCTCGGTGACTTTGCGCCAGAACGTCATCAGGCCGGCTTATCTCCGTCCGGCTTGCCGTGCGTATCGATCCAGTCGTCGTCGCTGGACGTATCGTCGCCCCACATCTCCTCGCCCTTGGGCTCTTTGTAAGCGCCTTTCTCTGGATGAACCTGTTCGGTGTCGCTGGCGTGCGAGTCGACCGTCAGATGAGTCTCGTCAGGCGGCTGATTCTGGGGAATAAAGTCGTGAACGGCGCCAGGCACGCTGAAGTCATAAGCCCAGCGATAAACCACCGGCAGTTCGGGACCCCAGTTGCCATGCTTGGGCGGCGTGTCCGGCGTCAGCCACTCGAGGCTGGTGGCATTCCAGGGATTGCCGTCGGCCTTGGGGCCACGAAACAGGCTGTGGATCATGTTGTACAGGAAGATCAGTTGCACCACGGCGACGATCAGGGCCGAGATGGTAATCCCCGTGTTCATGGCGTGGGCCGATTCCGGGATGAAATCGGTGGTTCCGTACGCGTAGTAGCGGCGCGGAACGCCGAGGATGCCCAGATAATGCATGGGCAGGTAGATCGAGTAGGTGCCAAGCAGGGTCAGCCAGAAATGCCACTTGCCGAGGGTATTGTTAAACATACGACCCGTGATCTTCGGATACCAGTGATAGATGGCGCCGAAGACCACGAGAATGGGTGAAACGCCCATGACCATATGGAAGTGGCCGACAACGAAGTAGGTGTCAGACAACGGCAGGTCGACCACCACGTTACCCAGAAACAAGCCGGTCAACCCACCATGGATGAAGGTAAAGATGAAACCAATGGCGAACAGCATGGGCACCGTCAGGTGAATGTTGCCCTTCCATAATGTCAGAACCCAGTTGTAGACCTTGATGGCGGTAGGCACCGCGATGATGAGCGTCGTGGTGGCAAAGAAGAAACCGAAGTACGGATTCATGCCGCTGACATACATGTGGTGCGCCCAGACAACGAAGCTCAGTCCGCCAATGGCCAGGATGGCCCAGACCATCATGCGGTAGCCGAAGATGTTCTTGCGGGCGTGGACGCTGAGCAAATCCGACACGATGCCAAATGCAGGCAGGGCCACGATGTAAACCTCGGGATGGCCGAAAAACCAGAACAGGTGCTGGAACAGGATCGGGCTGCCGCCATCATAGGTGGCGTGCTCGCCCGCCGCCAGCATAGCCGGCATGAAGAAACTGGTGCCGAGCAGCGAATCGAAAATCATCATGATGGCGCTCACCAGCAACGCCGGGAACGCCAGCAGGCCCAGAATGGTGGCCATGAAGATGCCCCAGACCGAAAGCGGCATGCGCATCAG